>CAZIGP010000116.1:5759-9410 GCA_964538425.1 uncultured Pirellulales bacterium
GGGTTTTTCCATTTCGCCGTCCTGATAAGTTTTTGTGCCTTCGACTATCCAACCTTCGAGATTTTCTCCATTGAACAGGTTCGTAAAGTCGTCAGAAGTGGTGGATGAATCGGCCGCAGACGTTGTGATGCACAATGCAAAGTTACCTACCATCAATAGACAGCAAGCAATCAACGAGTACTTCAGCATGGCAAACTTTCGCAGCAAATCCAAAGAAACTTTTGCAACCGAGTCGTAGGCGCGAAGTGCACCGCTCGTTATCACTCTAACAACAATTAGAGCTTCGGTACATCAAAAGCGAACCGCCGTGGCAGGGGGTATCTAATGCTTTTATGCGATGGCGCAGGAAACCACCTGTTGAAAAAACAGTTTCTTCTTTGAGAATAGGCTCTGCCAGGTTATTCCGGAAATAGTTTTGTCGAAAGATAACGTTCGCCTAAATCTGGTAAGATGACGACGATCAACTTGCCGTTATTTTCAGGTTTACGTGCTACTTGTAATGCAGCCCAAGCGGCTGCACCAGAACTGATGCCGCACATCAAACCTTCTTGCTTTGCCATTTGACGGGCAGTTTCCATGGCGTCTTCATCCTGCACTTGAACTACATCATCGATGATGTCCACGTTCAAAACGTCCGGGATAAATCCAGCGCCGATACCTTGAATCGTATGACGGCCGGGTTTGAGTGGTTCCCCTTTTCGACGCTGTGTAATCACCGGGCTATTTGTGGGCTCCACCGCAATCATCTTTACACTAGGCTTTTTCTTTTTGAGCACTTCGCCGACACCGGTGATCGTACCACCCGTCCCGACACCAGAAACAACGATATCAACTTGACCCTCGGTATCCTTCCAAATTTCTTCCGCAGTGGTTTTCCGATGGATCTCTGGATTGGCGGGATTCTTAAATTGCTGAGGAATGAAGTAATTCTTATTTTGGGCGACCAGTTCTTCCGCTTTGCGTACAGCCCCTGGCATACCTTCGGCGGCCGGCGTAAGCACTAGTTCTGCGCCGAGTGCTTTCAGCATGCGGCGGCGTTCCAGGCTCATACTTTCCGGCATCGTGACCATGAGCTTATAACCGCGAGCAGCGCAAACGAATGCCAAGCCGATACCTGTGTTGCCACTGGTGGGTTCAATAATTACCGTATCTTTATTGATTCGCCCGTCTCGTTCTGCCGCATCGATCATTGATCGGGCGATGCGATCTTTCACACTCCAGAGTGGGTTTAAGTTTTCCAGCTTGGCAGCAACCGTGGCCACACAACCGTCGGCTAAGCGGTGCAAACGCACGAGCGGAGTACCGCCGACACAACGGGTAATATTATCATGAACTCCATGCGGTGCGGTTGCAGTGGCCATAATCAAACCTCATTTATTTGAATCGAAATTTGGATACATGTCTTGCACCATGAAAGTATGGGCGGCAAGACGCCTGTATTGGTCTGTGAGTAAAACTTGCCCGGATTATAGAGATATTATGAATTACGGGTCAACGTCTGTGCTTGTTATACTTCCAGTTCAGAGTAAAGATTTGAAATCGCCATTCAGCGATTTATGGCCATATTAAGGCTTTGTCAGAGAAAACTTCGACATGCAATCGAATCATTCTGCCCAGTCTCTGTACGACCTTGCTTCTCGTGCTGCCTGGGTAGGAATAATTGCAAACTTTAGTTTGGGAATCTTTAAGCTTATCGGTGGATTGCTTGGCAACTCGTTTGCCTTAGTGTCAGATGCGGTGAATTCATTAGGCGATACTTTCACTTCGGTAGTGGTCTTATTCGCTTTAAAAGTTGCCCAAAAACCTCCAGATGAGGAGCATCCTTATGGCCATACACGGGCCGAAGCAATTGCTGGAACCAATGTTGCGCTGTTGGTAATTGGTTCGGCTTTAGCTGTTGGGTGGGAAGCACTGCAGCGGCTAGGCCATGCCAACGAATCGCCGTCGGTTTGGACATTATGGATCGCTGGGGCGAACGTCGTTATTAAAGAAGCCCTTTATCAATACAAGCGACGAGTAGCCAACCGCACCGGTTCGCGTGCCATGATTGCGCATGCTTGGGATCACCGCAGCGATGCCTTGTGCTCACTGGCAGTAATGATTGGTCTCGTGGCAGTGCAATTTGGCGGGGAGCAATTTCATTGGGCCGACAGCGCCGCTGCACTCATCGTCGTTGCAGTCATTCTCATTTCCGCGGGGCTGGTGTTTCGCAAATCGGCCAGTGAGCTTATGGACTCACAAGCCTCACCAGAATTTGTGGAGAAAGTGCGAGTACTTGCTGCAGGTGTTCCGGGCGTTACTGGCGTGGAGAAACTGTGGGTTCGCAAATCAGGGTTAGAATATTTTGTCGATATTCATATCGAAGTGCCTCCGACGATGACAGTGGCCGAGGGGCATGAGATCGGCCATGATGTAAAGCGTCAATTGAAATCACAAATTGCCACAGTACGCGACGTCCTAGTGCATCTCGAACCTTGTCCCTCGGACGCGGCCTGTCGCGGATCTGATACGTAAGTTGCTGTTGGCAAATTCAATTGTCACACGCTATCGTGTCATTGCATCGCAGCATATCAAACTGTTAAATCACGGCTGTTTGCAGCCATCATCTACCATTTACATTTTTTGAATTATGACTCGCCACGAACGCTGGCTTGTAATTACGACGCTGTCGAAGAAGCTGCTGCCTTGGTTTGTCGGCGTCAGCGTGTATTGCCTTGTCATTGGGGTCTTGATCAATCGGGAAAAATGGCACGTCGATTGGGGAACCGAGGCGGCAGTAGTCAATGGCGTGATTCTTGGCGTTTTAATGGGGATGCGGAATCGGGCCGCCTATGATCGTTGGTGGGAAGGGCGTCGACTTTGGGGGCAGCTTGTCAACGACAGCCGCAATTTGGCCTGGAAAGTTCAAAGCTATGTGCCGACCGATGAAATCGCTGCCGCCAAGTTTCCTCAATTGATCGCAGCATTCGCCGACGCGCTCAAGGGACATTTGCGAAAAGGGATTCGATTGCAGGAAATCTTGGGCTTTGAACAAGAAACGGATCAGCCAAAGCATGTGCCGTCGTACTTGGCAGGGCGTATCATGGGCTGCATTGCCAATTGGCAGCAGGAGGGCGTCATTGACCCAAGGACGATGCAAGTGATCGATACGCATTCGCGTTCGCTGCTCGACGTGTGCGGTGGCTGCGAGCGAATTCTCAACACACCGATTTCTATTTCTTATCGCACGCTGCTGCGGTTAGGTATCACATTGAACATTTTGGCCGCCCCGTGGTTTATTGTGCTGGAGATAGGCCCTTGGGCTATTCCCGTGTTGATTGTGGTCTGTTTTTTCCTCGTCGGAGTCGAGATTATTGACACCGAAGTGGAAGAGCCGTTCGGCGACGACCTGGATGATTTGCCACTGTCACGCTATTGCCGCACGATTCGCGAATCGGTCGACGAAATTTTCAGCACGAAGCTACCGCGTTCAGCGGTGTCAAATTCTGATTCGATTTCGGTTTAATTTCGATATTGCAATAACCGCACACGATAACGCAGATCGTGAACATCTTCTTGCAGTTGCAAGAGTTCCCATCGCGCAATTTCCAGCGGATCTGCATTTTCCATCAGTTTGGCGGTCAAGGAGATTGCCGCGTCCAAGGCGTTTTA
>CAZIGP010000117.1:0-9380 GCA_964538425.1 uncultured Pirellulales bacterium
CGAGAAAGCGTGGGAGGACCGCAATCTGTTGCGCGATGCGGAGGTGGTGAATCAGATCTCCGACATCAAGAGCGAGCCCGATTGGATGCGGCAGTTTCGCTTGCAGTCGCTCGAGATTTTCAACTCGAAGCCGATGCCGCGGTGGGGCGGGAAGATCGATCTCAACTTTCAGGATATTTACTACTACCTGAAGCCGACTAACGAACAGGGCCGCACTTGGGACGAAGTGCCGGAGGAAATTAAGAAGACATTCGACCGACTCGGTATCCCTGAGGCCGAGAAAAAATATCTCGCCGGCGTGAAGGCTCAGTTTGAGAGCGAAGTGATTTATGGTTCGCTTAAGGAAGACCTTGCCAAACAAGGTGTGATCTTCACCGATACCGACACGGCAGTGAAGGAATACCCGGACTTGGTGCGGGAGTACTTCGCAACAATCATTCCGCCAGCGGACAACAAATTTGCCGCACTCAATTCGGCTGTGTGGTCGGGTGGTTCGTTTATTTATGTGCCTAAGGGCGTGAAGATCGAGTTTCCGTTGCAGGCCTACTTCCGCATCAATGCGGAGAGCATGGGTCAATTCGAACGGACGCTGATTATCGTCGATGAAGGCGCTCAGGTGCATTACGTCGAAGGCTGCACCGCGCCAATGTATACGACCGAAAGCTTGCACTCGGCGGTCGTGGAAATCGTCGTCAAGAAGCAGGCCCGCTGCCGGTATACGACGATTCAGAACTGGGCAAACAATATTTATAACCTGGTTACTAAGCGTGCGGTCGCCTACGAAGACGCATTGATGGAATGGATCGACGGCAACCTCGGCAGCCGGTTGACGATGAAGTATCCAGCCGTGTACATGATGGAGCCGGGCGCCCGCGGTGAGATATTATCGATCGCGTTTGCTTCGCACGGTCAACATCAGGATGCCGGGGCGAAACTAGTTCATTGTGCTCCAGATACTTCTGGGCGCATCATTAGCAAAAGCATTTCGAAAAACGGCGGTCGAGCAAGTTACCGCGGTCTTGTGAAAGTGGAACGTGGCGCGGAGCGTTCGAAATCGAACGTCGTCTGCGACGCGTTGATTCTCGATCCGAATAGCCGCAGCGATACTTATCCGTATATCGAAGTGGATGAACAAAATGTGCAGCTTGGCCACGAGGCAAGCGTATCGCGGATTAGTGAAGAGCAGTTGTTCTACTTGATGAGCCGCGGGCTGTCGGAAGCTGAAGCCAGCACAATGATTGTCAGCGGGTTTATTGAACCGCTCGTGAAAGAGTTACCGATGGAATATGCGGTGGAAATGAATCGCTTGATTGAGCTACAAATGGAAGGCTCCGTCGGATAACGACGAACAATGGGCGATGAACGGCAGAGTTTATTCGCAAAGCCGCTGAAATTTTCGGCGGCTTTGTTTACTTAGCGAACGAATTGGTTTTGCAAACAACGTAATGGCAACAGTCACACCCACAGGATTTAGCAAGGAAGCCTTTGAATCGTTTCTGACGGATCGCAAGGAACCGGACTGGCTCACCGCTGCGCGGCGGGCCGCTTGGCAAGTGTTTGAAGATTTGCCGATGCCCAGCCGGGCGGACGAAGAATGGATGCGGACCGATATTCGGCTGTTTCGGCTGGATAAGTTTAGATTGCCGACGGACTTAGAGCATGCAGCACCGAGTGCTGCGTTGCCGGATACGCTTCTGTCCCATGGCGTACAACTGGGTGGTCGTACCGCATCCCTCGACAGCCGCGGCTTGCAAGCGGAATTGAATTCTAAATGGGCCAAAGGCGTACTATTTGGCAGTCTCGACGAACTCGTCTGTACACACGGCGATTTGATTCGACCGCACTTGTTTCGTGCCATCAATCTGCATGCCGATAAATTTGCCGCGCTGCATGCCGCCACTTGGTCGGGCGGTACGTTGCTTTATGTGCCCAAGGGTGTCGTGATCGACGAGCCGCTGCATACACTGGCCGCGCTTTCACCTGGCGCGGTTGATTTCAGTCACATTTTGGTAGTGCTCGATGAAGGAGCCGAAGCCACGCTACTTACGGAAACGGCTGGCGGGGCGATGGCTGACCACCCAGAATCGGGTTTTCACTGCGGCGGTATCGAACTGATTGTCGGTCGTGGCGCGAAATTGCGGTATGTAAACTTACAAAACTGGGGCACCGGGGTCTGGCACTTCGCGCATCAGAAAGCAATCGTCGAAACTAGCGGCAAGTTACAGTGGACGATCGGTGCGCTCGGTGCTCGATTGGCCAAGGTCAATCAACACGTTGCCTTGGCCGGGGCTGATGCGCATGCTCAGGTGAATGGCGTAATGTTTACCGAAGGGAAACAGCACCTGTCGTATCATACGCTGCAACATCATCAGGCTCCTTCGTGCAAGAGTGACTTGCTTTACAAAGGGGCGCTACAAGATCAGTCGCGCGTCGTTTGGCGTGGCATGATTAAAGTCGATCACGGCGCACAAAAGACGGATGGCTATCAACGCAACGACAACCTCATGCTGTCCGATCATGCCCGTGCCGATTCGATTCCTGGCTTGGAAATTCAAGCCGACGATGTGCGCTGTACCCACGGCGCCACCACCGGCCGAGTGGATGATGAAATGCTGTTTTACGCGCAGTGTCGCGGTCTAACACGGAAAGAAGCCACGCGGATGGTCGTCGCTGGGTTTTTCCAGCAGGTGTTCGATCGAATCACGATCGACAGTGTGCGTGAAGCGCTGGGTGATGCGATTGGAAGACGAATTCGTGAGTATGAATAAATTTCTTGAGGCATTACTCTGATGTCAGATTTTGTCGCAGTGGGCAAAGTGACCGACCTTTCCGATCCTGGTAAAATGCTGGTTGAGGTCGATGATCGCCTCGTGGTATTGTTTCACGTCGGTGGCAAGTTTTTTGCCATTGATGATGTTTGTACCCATGATGGCGGGCCGCTCAGTGAAGGGGCGCTCGATGCTAAGGCTTGTACGATTGCTTGCCCACGGCATGGGGCGAAGTTTGATATTCGCAGTGGTTCAGCGTTGACGATGCCAGCAACGCAACCGACAGCGGCACACGAAGTGAAAGTCGAGGGTGAAACGGTTTACGTGAAGTTGAGCGAGGCATGAAATCATTTGGTCAATGAACAGCCGCGGCTATTGAGCAGACTATTTTTTGCGGCGATTAAGGGAGATTTAAACTATATGCCTATTTCAGAAGATGCCGTTCGTGAGGCGCTCAAGCAAGTAATCGATCCTGAATTGTTTGTAAACATCATCGACTTGGGATTGGTTTACACGGTTGTCACCGAATCGGCCGGGGAAGCGAATCCCGAAAAGGAAAACATCAAAATCGAAATGACGATGACTAGCCCAGCGTGCCCTGCGGGACCGCAATTGATTGGGCAGAGCAAGCAAGTACTGAGTGCGCTGGAGGGCGTAAATGATGTGGAAATCAAGCTGGTAATGACTCCGCCGTGGTCGCCGGATTTGATGACGGAGGCAGCGCGGGATCAGCTTGGGATTTTTTAGGGCTGATTTTACCGCAGAGTCGCGGAGGGGCAAAATTCGAAGCACGAATTTCGAAATTCGAAATAAATTCAAAGTTTCAAAAACCCAAACATGCTATTAAACCTGTTTCGGTCATTTGCAAATTTATACTCTAAATTTATTTTGAATTTCTCGCTTCGGATTTCGTATTTTCTTGTTCTTCGCGTCTCTGCATCTCTGCGGTTTTTCTTGGTCGCAGATCGGAAGAGCGGCTGAATTTGAAGCGGCGACGTTGGGCATCGATCATCGTTAGCCCGCCGGCAAAGGACAAGGTATGAGTCGCTAGCCAGCCGTGGCCAGGCAGTGGTTCGATGTGATTGACTTCGGTTTCTGAGTATTTTGTTGGTGATAGTTCGTCAATGCGATGCAGGCGGATGCCATAGCCGTAGGTGCGCGAGCAATCTTGAGCGGGGCGGTAGAGCCTGCCGTTTTCTACGAATATTGGACCGGCTGGGCGGGCACGGCGGACGTCGGACACGATCGGATTGCAGGGGTGTGGCAGCCAATGGTCGCTCAAAGGATGATCGGCGTGAAACAAAAACAATTCATCCCACGATGAGCCGCCGTTGTTTTCTGCAATGGTTACGAACATCCACCAATGCCCGGCATATTCGACGAGCGTAGCATCGTAAGCATTCACGTTGTGCATTAACGTTTTGTGCAGCGACCAGCGATCTGGAAATTCTACGCAGCGATAAACTTCCAGCGTGCGGTTAGCAGAAGTTTCTGGAATCATGTATAGTTCGCCCTGCCAGTTGAACAGGAACGGATACGACAAATGGTAGGGACGTACGAGCACTGGCCGCGCGGAATGCCATAGGCCGCGGTCGTCAAATTCCATCACCGCAATGTGAGCCCTACCGGTTTCATAGAGATATTCTTCGAAAAACACATAAGGCTTGCCGTCGTGGCAAACGACGTGCGGGTCGGCCCAAAAACGATCGGTGGGCGGGATGATGGCCTGGAATTGTCCGAGTTGAATTTTAGTTCTGTCGATGCGTGTTTGCGAATCGGCATGAGAGTGGCTCAGCATGAACCATTGGTCGCGGCAAAATTGTTTGGTCAATTTTTGTTTGAGTCGGCGAACTCCAAGGCCCGCGAGGCCGGGTAGGAGCTGGAAGTTCGTGAGACCATTCTGTGAATTCGGGCTGGTAGAATCACTGGGATTCTTTTTGCTGACGGTTTCCGTATGGAATTTTTCTGCACCTAATTGACGGAGCCTTGCCAATTGGCGAGGCAACAGCGAGGCCGCCGGCCAATATAAGTTGCTGCGATTGCGCGCAGCCGAAAGTCGATCGACAGCCGTGAAAGTTTCCGCCAAAATGATGTTCTCGCGGCTGTCTTCTTTCAGTATTTCAAGTGCCGTGTGATTGACATCTTGGTTTTCAATAACTTCCCGCAGGCCTGCAAACTTGGGTTGGCTGATGTCGCCGTGATTGAATGACCACATGCCGAATTTGGCTGCGGTGAGAATTTTTTCTTGAGGTGGCTGGAAACTGAAATGAACAATTACGTCGAGCGGCTGGGACTTGATTTGAGTGATATCGGCTTCGCTTGATAAATCGTCTATCTCAAGTTGTGGGATATCGGCGAGCAGTGATTTCAGATCGCATGGCGCCAGCGGGTCGCGATCTGCTGCCGAAACAAGTTGATCAAGCCCGACGTATAGCGAGGCCAAGGCGGTGTGCTTACTCTGCCAGAGTCGTTTCGCAATATTCTGATGTTGAGCATCAGCCCATTTAATAATAACAAGCGACCATTGGGCTTGGCCTTCGGATTTCACTCGCCGAATTGCTTCGTAGGCCCATGCCGGCGCCGTCCATGAATCGAGCAGCAAGGCGGCGCGTAGCGGTTGGCTGGTCATATGCAGGAAATTCAGGATGCTTAAAGACAATGATCCACCATCCTAAAACTTAGCATTTTGCTGGCGACGTAGCGGCCGGGTAGGAAAAGACCACCGGAGGACGTAAGATTCAGCCACTTCTGGCTGTAGAACCCGTGAGACCAGTGGTCTGGAAACGGCAAAATTGCCCGGCGATTATTGGCGCCGCTCGGCTCGCGGCACCTGTCAGGAAAACCGCGCTGACGTCATGCAAAAAATCGTACTTTACGAATTCGCTTCAAGTGGCGGCCTGTGGCGATTGAGTGGTGAAGAGACCAACATCGGTGATTCGATCATTCGCGAAGGGCGAGCGATGCTAACGGCCTTGGCGAGCGATTTTGCAACGATAAGCGGTGTTGAGCTGATTGTGCTGCGCGACTCGCGCTGGGTGGATTGGCGATTCGACCGATGTTGCATTTGTGACGTGAGTTCGGCCGCTGAAGAAGAATCGCTGTTACGCGAACTTTCTAATCATGCAACCGCAACGATTCTCATCGCGCCGGAATTTGATGGCATTCTGCACGAACGTTGCCGGTGGATAGAAGATTCTGGCGGCAAACTATTAGGGCCATCGTCCGAAGTCGTAAAAATCGCTGCCAATAAGCAGCGGACGGCGGAGCATTTGGCGGCGCGCGGCGTTCGTGTGCCGCGAGGAATTGTTTTGGCGCAAGGCGACTCGCTGCCGAAAGAGTTTCGATACCCGGCGGTGCTGAAGCCGATCGATGGCTGCGGATCGCAGGATGTGCGGTTGATTGAGTCTTGTTTAGGGCACGGTCACAATATGTTTTCAGCAGAGGAGAGAGTTACCTGCAGGCGGCTTGAAGAATTTGTACCGGGAACTGCTGCTAGTGTTGCTGTGTTGTGTGGGCCGAATAAAATATTCCCGCTCGCTCCCTGTCGTCAACGGTTGTCGGAAAATGGACGGTTTCAATATCTTGGTGGATCGCTGCCACTGCCGGCAGAGTTGGCCAAGCGAGCGCAGAACTTGGCAGTGCGTACGATCACCACGTTGCCGCAGTCACGAGGTTACCTGGGTATCGACATAGTCCTCGGCGACGATCCGAGTGGTTCGCAGGATACGGTGATCGAAATCAATCCGCGGCTGACGACTTCGTACATCGGCTTACGTGCGGCGGCGCAGTGCAATTTGGCCGAAGCCATGTGGGCGATTGCAACAGGCCAGCCTGCTGAGGTATCGTTTGGCAATGAACTGATCGAGTTTGATAGTGACGGAATTGTGAGAAAATTTCGAGTTTCATGTTAACGTCATGAATTGGTTGGCTCTTGATATTGGCGGCGCGAACTTAAAGGCGGCGGATGGCCGTAAGTTCGCTATTTCGCGATCATTTCCTTTGTGGCAGAAACCTAATGAATTGAATACAGCCATTGAGCGGTTAATTGCTGAAGCACCACCATGTGATCGAGTTGCTGTCACGATGACCGGCGAACTGGCCGATTGCTTTCGCACCAAAACCGAAGGTGTGCGGTTTATTCTCGATGCTGCTCAAACCGGCGCCGGACGCCGCGAGTTGATGGTTTATTTGACCGATGGTCGGTTAGTAAAGCCGCACGTTGCCGTTGAACAGCCATTGCTTGCCGCGGCCTCGAATTGGCATGCCTTGGCGCAATTCTCCACTCGATTTATCGGAGATCATGCTGGGCTGCTGATCGACATCGGCTCAACAACCACTGATATTATTCCGCTTGTTAATCGCTGTGTTGTTGTAGCCGGGCGTACCGATACCGATCGGTTGCTGTCGGGCGAATTGGTTTATACCGGTGTCGAACGAACGCCACTTTGTGCGGTCGTCGATTCATTGCCTTATCGCGAGAGATTTTGCCCTATTGCCCGAGAGTTCTTTGCCAGCATGTGGGATGTGTTTTTGGTTTTGGGAAACCTGCAGGAAGAACCAAACGCGAGACATACTGCCGATGGCCGGCCGGCAACCAAAGCCGAAGCTGTGGAAAGATTGGCACGAATGATTTGTGCCGACCGAGAATCTTTTACCATCGATGATGCGACGGCTGCCGCTCGCTATGCTTGTGATCAACAACAGCAGCAAATCATGACGGGACTCAAGCAGGTATTAGCGAGAGGAACAACACCTCCACAGGCCATTATCCTTTGTGGGGAAGGAGAATTTTTGGCGCGGCGAGTGATTGATGAACTAAACCTTGGTGTTCGACAGTTGTCATTGTCAGCAGAACTTGGCCCGGCGTTGTCGCGATGTGCGCCGGCTCATGCACTGGCGGTGATTGCCACAGAGGGAGTTTGAGCAATGCCACCAGTTGCCATTCGCGTTGTAAAACTCGGAGGCAGTTTGCTTGATTGGCCCAGGCTTTGTAGCGAATTGCAACGATGGCTGACTCAGCAGCCGCCGGCGATGAATGTTGTCATCGTAGGGGGCGGCGAATTTGCCGAAGAAGTGCGAAGGCTGGATGGCATTCATCAACTTTCGTCTCGTGATGCTCATTGGCTGGCCGCAGAGACTATGCAAATTACGGCTAAACTTGTCGCAATTATGCTTACTAATTCCAACAAAATCTCACGGTTCGACGAGTTGCTCGTGGCTGGCCAGGCTTGTGAGCCGCAAAATGGCATCGCGGTTCTCGATTCGTTGCACTTTTTACGCAGTATCGAGCCGCATTTACCAGGAAAGCGATTGCCAGAGAGCTGGGATACGACGAGCGATTCGATTGCGGCACGGGTGGCCGTGGCGCTCGATGCCGAAGAATTGGTGCTAATTAAATCGACGTTGCTCAAAGGGTTAAATCAGCCGCTATCGATCGCCGAGTTGGCCGCGGCAGAATACGTCGACGCTGCGCTGCCTAATGTAGCAGCAGGGCTCAAAAGGTTGCGCTACGTGAACTTGCGTGATGCGACATTTGCTGAATGCGTGATTGAGATGCAGATCAGATGAATGAGAAAAATGAAGGAAAAGGATAAAAGGGAGTGTGCTGCGCGTTTGGCCGCTAGCTCATTGGGACCTGATTCCAGGTTACTGATTTCTATATTTGCTTGCATCCTGTGCGATACGGCTCAATACTGATTGAGCCGTCGGTGTGATAACTTAGCTTCACTATAAGTGAACCTTTTCATTGCTAAAGATGTCGACCTGTGGGTGCTGCGCTGGCACCTATTTACATCTGCGGTAATTTGCAAACCCTCTACCCAAGTTTTTAAACTTTCAACACGATGAGTAAACAACAAAGCGTGGAACTCTGTCCTGCGCAAAAGCAGGCAGTCGATTGGTTTACCAGTGCGCAGAAAATCAGCAATATTTTTCACTGCTGGTGCCGGACGGGCCGTGGTCGATCGACAGTCTTTGCGCATCTGCATCGTACATTCGGCGGCCGCCTGATAGGGATTCGTGATTTTGTCGAGGCGGCGCAGCAAAGGCACCCGTTGGCGCTTGAAGACGCATTATATCAAGTGATTTTCGATGCTCTGCAACAAGACAACATTGTGTTTGTCGATGATTTTCACTTGGCAACTGCTGCAATGACAAATTGTCATTTTTATCCGCGGTCGGGATACCTTAATTCACCGATGGCCGTGCTTGCCGCGTATACACTCGAGACTGACAAGAAATTGATTATTGGCACTCGTGGTCAACTTTGCGACCCGCTGAGTGACCGTAGTTTTGGTTTCAACATCGAACACTTTGGAGTGGAAGACTATCGCCACCTGTGCCAACAGTTCACAGAACACGGCGCGGATCGAATTGAATTTGCCAAGGTGCATCGATTTGCACCAAAGCTCAATGCACACCAGCTAAAAGCTGCGTGTGCGTGGTGCCAAAGTGTTGGAGAGTTGGAGACGGAACGATTTATTCAATACTTGCGTTCGCGGCAACTGACAAGCAACGTGGCGCTGGGAGAGGTGGCTGAAGTTGATCTGCGGGAATTGAAAGGAGTCGATGATGTGTTGCACAGCTTGCAAGCGAACATTGCCGTACCGCTCG
>CAZIGP010000118.1:0-9338 GCA_964538425.1 uncultured Pirellulales bacterium
TGTCGATCAAATTTTTCAAGTAAGAAGGCGTCGAGTTTGGCAGATTCGCTCTGCACGGCTGTTCTCAGCACTTTATCCAGCCTAAAATGGCAGGTGTCGCTTGCCTGCCTGTTGCCGATGACTTGCCGAAACAATGCTCCCACCTGCGTTAAGTTTCTTTTGCTGCATTACTCTTAGCGGTCTTACGTTACTGTGCGCTGCGTGTAACGAAACTGCGCCATCGACATTAAGCTCTGCAAAAACCACCGCTGAAACTGCCTCCGCCGTCATGGGCGATTGGCCGGTCTTCCGTGGCAACCAGCAGTCGACTGGCGTGGCTAAGAGTTCGCTCCCCGAAAAACTGGCGCTCGTTTGGAAATATCCGGTCGAAAAAGGGGCTTTCGAGGCAACCGCGGTCATTGTTGAAGACGTGGTTTACATCGGTGACTTAGACGGTACGTTTTACGCCATCGACTTGCAAACGGGCCAAGAACGGTGGAAGTTCATCAATCCTGCCGAAAAAGCCAGTTTCAATTCTGCTGCGGGTGTACGAGACGGCCGCGTGTATGTGGGCGACATTGACGGCAACTTCTATTGCCTTGATATCCGGAATGGAGACAAGCTTTGGGCTGTCAAAGCGGAAGGGGAAATTAACTCGGCCGCCAACTTTCATGCAGATAACGTGTTGTTTGGCTCCCAAGATGCCACGCTGTATTGCTTGAGCAGTAAAACCGGCGAAAAGCAATGGACACACACCATCGGCGATCAAATTCGCTGTTCGCCGACAGTGATTGAAGATCGCTGTTTTTTGGCTGGCTGTGACGGCAAGTTACACATCATCGATTTGAAAGACGGCAAAGAAGTAGGAGAAGTGCCAATCGAGTCGCCTACAGGCAGCACTCCTGCCGCAAGCGGCGATTTTATTTATTTCGGCACCGAAGGCGCCACATTTTTTTGCATCAATTGGCGTGAAGCCAAAGAAGTTTGGCGATGGCGCGACAAAACTCGCAACTTACCAATTCGATCCAGCGCCGTCATTACCGAGGGTGCCGTAATCTTTGGCAGTCACGATAAAAATCTGCATGCCCTGGATCCCAAAACCAGCAAAAAGTTGTGGAGTTTTTCTACCAAAGGACGCATCGAAGGCTCGCCTGTTGTGGTGGGTGACCGTGTCTTTGTTGGTTCTGTCGATGGACGAATCTATGCTGTAGATTTGAAGTCGGGCAACAAGCTTTGGGAGTACGAAGCCGGTGGAAAACTCATTGCCAGCCCTGCTGTGGCAGAGGGTAAATTGATCATTGCCAGCGATGATGGAGTAGTATACTGCTTCGGTAAGAAGTGACTGGAAAATTGACCGCAGAAACACCGAGGAAAGAATGCGAAATATACTCACGCAAAGACGCGAAGGCGCAAAAGATACTCTTAGGAATTAGATTTTGTGCGATCTAGCTTTTTCATTATTTTCTTTGCGTCTTGGCGCCTTTGCGTGAGGCCGGTTGTTCTCTCTGTGTCTGTCTGCCTGAGCGGTTATAATTGTTTATAAGAGGAACCTGTGGCTACCGCGACGACTAAAAAAACCGAAGTCGGCAGTTACTTCATCGCCAATTATCCGCCATTTTCGCAATGGTCGGTCGAAGGCCTGGAAGATGTGCGCGCCGCGATGAGCTTGCCCCCCTGCAAATCTTCCTTGGACGCGAGTGGGAAAGCGACCGGAAGCAATGAGACGCCGCCGCTCGGCTTGTATCTCCATATTCCCTTTTGTCGCAAACGCTGCAAATTTTGTTATTTCCGCGTTTATACAGATAAAAACTCGCACGAAGTTGAGCAATATGTCGCCGCGTTGTCACGAGAGATCGAATTAGTCAGCAAGTTGTCGGTCATGGGAGGAAGGCCATTCCGGTTTGTTTATTTTGGCGGGGGCACGCCGTCGTTTCTCAGCGCGAAGCAGCTCACATCGCTTGTCGATCGCTTGCGAGCCAATATCAATTGGGATCATGCCGAAGAAGTTACTTTCGAATGCGAACCTGGCACACTTTCAGAACCGAAAGTGAAAACGCTGCGTGATCTTGGCGTTACGCGCATTAGCCTCGGTGTGGAAAATTTCAGCGATGCCATTCTTGAAGAAAATGGCCGCGCACATCTTACCGCCGAGATCGACAAAGCCTGGAAGTGGATTCTTGATGCTGGCTTTCCAAATACGAACATCGATCTCATTTCGGGCATGGTCGGCGAAAGTTGGGATAATTGGCGACACAATATCCGCCGCACGATCGAGCTTTCTCCCGACAGCGTGACCATCTACCAGATGGAGTTGCCTTTCAACACAGTCTACTCGAAAGATATTTTGGGTAACCATGTTGAAACACCGGTTGCTGATTGGCCAACAAAACGCGCCTGGGTTGACTATGCTTATAACGAACTCGCTGCTGCCGGTTACAGTGTTTCGAGCGCCTATACGCTGGTGAAAGATAAAAACAAAGTCAACTTTAGCTATCGCGATAACCTTTGGCGCGGTAGCGATCTGCTTGCAACCGGTGTGGCCAGTTTCGGTCACGTCAGCGGCGTGCATTACCAGAATCTTGCGGAATGGCCGCAGTATGTTGGCAGCTTAGATAAGGGCGAGCTACCTCTTTGGCGCGGGATGAAACCCACACCGCATCAACTGCTTGTGCGCGAAATGATTTTGCAGCTAAAAACCGGCCATCTGGACGCTGCTTATTTTCGTAGAAAATTCGGCGTAGAAATTCTGCAAGAGTGGCGTGAAGTTTGGCGACAGTATGTTGAAGACGAATTCCTCATCATCACTGGCGACAACATCAACCTTACCCGCACGGGCCTACTGCAAGCCGATGCTTTATTGCCGGCATTCTTCGAGCCTGAACACCGTGACGTGCGATATACCTAGGTAAGTTGACATTACCGCGCACATTTTAGGATTAAAGTTCGCGAGCTTTGTCGAGCAACATGGTTGGCGAAACCCGATACACGCGCTTAAAGGCTCGTGAGAATTGGAAAACATCGGCGAAACCTAATCGCGCAGCGATTTGTTTCACCAAGATGCCATCCTCTAATAGCAGCTCGGCAGCGTGATTCATCTTCAACCGGAGCAAGAAGTGATATGCTCCCGTGCTGCCAAAGCGACGAAAAAGTCGTGAGATGTACGTGGGAGATAAATGGCAGTCCCGTGCAATGTCCTCGACCGTGTGCAGGTGCAAGAACTGCTCCAGGATGTGACGGCGGACGCGTTCGTAGGTTTGGAAAGATTGTGGCACTTTGTGGTCGCGGGAAACGACTCGCTGTTGGATCTTCAGCAATAAAAGGCGTGCCAGCATCTCGCACAAGTGGTTGGCGACGGCGCTGTCATCCTGCGCCTCGCAACCAAGCGACTCGAAGATATCCACAAACTCCGAAATCGTCGAAACACGAAGCGCCTTCCATTCTGCCAAACCAGTTGCCTGCAAAAGTCTACGAGCAGCGGTGCCAGTGAAGTCCAGGTAGTATTTCCGCATACAGCGACGCGGGTGATTGCGAATAACGTGAGGGACTCCCGGGCCGTACGCGAACATGACGCCGGGAGCAAGTCGAAAGCGACGACCATTGAGCATGAGTGTTCCCTCGCCCTCGACCACCATTTCAACGGCGAGATAAGGAAAATCGCGACGGCTGACTGAATACTCCGGGCGCATTCGTTCGACGCCTCCGCAAACGACGGAGAAAGACGCCTTGCTGGGTGGGTTGAGATTGAGGTAGTAGCGACGCGCCTCGGTGACCTGTGACGACACAAAGGACGGTTCGGCGTTCGTTGCGGATGCGATAGGGGCCATAGATATAGGATAAGAATAGCTATCCTTCAGTCAACTATAGCCATTCGGTAGTCGAGCATCGCGGGTGATGATTTACGTAGTCCCAACTCGTAAAAGATCTACCTATGCTCACTCTCGAAAAGTACTCCTTTGGCGTCGGTGACCGGTTTGCTCATCAGGCAAAAGCACAGCTACGAGCCTTTCAGATGCTTGCGAAGGACGGTATCCATGTCACACCCGTCTGGAACAAGTCGAATCGCGAGCACACCTTCATTGGCTCCAGTCCCCAAAGCGTGTTCGACTCGGCCCAGGCTGCGGTGAACGAACTTGGTTGGACGAAGGGCTGGCATGTGGATGCCGATCACATCCGATTTGACACGGTGGATGGATTTATAAACTGCTCGGACTTTTTCACCATCGATGTCGCAGATTCGATCGGCAAACCCGCGGCGGCCACGGACATCGAAATATTTGTCACGCGGCATCCGGAACTTGTCGGCAGGCTGCATATTTCAGGCGCTAGCACGCCTTTCACTTCATCGCGGAGCGATGTGGAACGAGCTGCGGCGAAATATCTGCTCGCCGTGCAAGACGCCGCCAAACTTTATCGACAAATTGCTTCCCGAAAAGGTGCAGATCATTTCATTGCTGAAGTTTCGATGGATGAAACCGATACTCCTCAAACACCTGTGGAGTTGCTGTTAATTCTTGCGGCGATGGCCGACGAACGGATTGCCGTGCAGACAATCGCTCCTAAGTTTTGCGGGCGATTTAATAAAGGCGTGGACTATGTGGGGAATCTCGCACAATTTGAACAAGAGTTTTGCGACGATCTCGCGGTGATTGCCTTCGCCACACAGCAATATGAATTGCCGCCCAATCTTAAGTTAAGCATTCATTCGGGCAGTGACAAGTTTTCGCTGTATCCAATTATCCGTCGGGCGCTTCCAAAATTTGACGCCGGTGTACATGTCAAAACGGCTGGTACAACGTGGCTGGAAGAACTCATCGGCCTAGCACAAGCCGGTGGTGATGGTTTGGCGTTCGTGCAAGAAATTTATTCCGACGCGATCGATCATCTCGACGAACTCTGTGCACCATATGCCACCGTAATCGACATAGACAGCGCACAACTGCCGACTGCAACCCAAGTATCGCATTGGAGCAGCGAACAATTCACCGATGCACTAAGGCACAATCCGCGGCACCCACAGTTTAACTCCAGCCTTCGCCAGCTCTTGCATGTCAGCTTTAAGTTAGCTGCCAAGAAGGGAAAACGATACCTTGAATTGCTCGAGACGAACGAAGCCGTCGTCAGCCAAAATGTGATTGAGAATCTTTACTCGCGGCACTTGCGACCACTGTTCACCGATCAAAGCAAGCTGGCGGGAGGCAATTAGCATGCGTTCGGCCATTACTGTTTCGCTCGTTCCGCAAACCCAAGGTGGACCATTCGTATTCTGCGATGGACTGGCCGCTGCGTGTGAATCTGCCGAGTCGCTCGGTTTTGACGCCATCGAAATCTTCGCCCCTTCGCCAGATGCAATTGATCGCGCGGAGCTTCGCAAGCTGCTCAAGCGGCATTCCTTGCAAGTCGCTGCGTTTGGAACTGGCGCCGGCTGGGTTCTCCATAAGTGGCATTTGCTGCATCCAAATTCTGATGTTCGCGTTCAAGCGCGCGAGTTCATTCGCAGCATCATCGACCTGGCCGGAGAATTCTCGGTGCCCGCCATCATCGGATCCATGCAAGGCCGTATCGAAGGAGAGCTTAACCGCAATGACGCGCTCAAGTTGCTCCGGGAATCCCTTTCAGATCTCGGAAAACAGGCAGCCGGGCACGGCGTTCCGCTTTTATTGGAACCTCTCAATCGATACGAAACCAATGTCTTCAATCGCCTCGCCGATACAGCTAGTTTTCTCGAATCGTTGCAGAATGGCCACGTCAAGATCCTCGCCGACTTGTTTCATATGAATCTCGAAGAAGTGTCGATCTCTGCGGCTTTGCGTGCTGCCGGTTCGCATATCGGCCATATTCATTTTGCAGACAGCAATCGACACGCCATCGGCTTCGGACATATCGAAATACCGCCGATTGTGGCTGCACTTCGTGAGATCGAATACAGCAGCTACTTGTCTGCGGAAATCTTGCCGCTGCCCGATTCGCATTCCGCGGCGGCGCAAACCGTAAAGGCTTTTCGCCATTATGTAAAAGGTTGCTAATCGAATGTTGAAACATCAACTTATCCATCCACAAATCAACGAGATCTTGGGACGAGCGGGACATCACTCGGTCGTACTGATTGCCGACGGAAACTATCCCGCGTCGACGAAGCGAGGCCCAAACGCCGAGATGGTTTGCTTAAACCTCGCGCCCGGCATCGTGACGGTGGCGCAAGTGCTCCGCGCGGTTCTGAGTGCGGTGCCGATCGACTGCGTTAATGTCATGGGAATCCCCGCCGACGATCCTTATGCGCTTCAAGGCGATCCGCCGGTTTGGAATGAATATCGCACCATTCTTCGCGAAACTGGCGTGCCGATCGAACTAAAACCAATCGAAAAATGGGATTTCTATCAAGCCGTGGAATCGCCCGACCACGTGCTCACGATTCAAACCGCCGATCAAAATCTGTGGGCAAACGTGTTGCTAACGATGGGCTGTCGAACTGCGTAACCAATTGCGACTTTAGAATCATTCGAAATCCATGCAAACACGCTCACTGGGCCGCACTGGCCTGCAATTTCCGATTCTCAGTTTTGGTGGTTCTTCGCTAGGCCAAGAGTTTCGCATGCTGAAACTCGACGAAGCGATCGAAAGCGTCCGCGTTGCGCTCGATTGCGGCCTGACATTTATCGATACCTCCCCGTTTTATGGCCGCGGCATGAGCGAAGTACTACTGGGAATCGCATTACGAGACGTGCCGCGCGATCGTTATTTACTAGGCACCAAACTTGGTCGCTACGATTTGGCGCACTTCGATTTTTCGGCCAAGCGAGTCGTAGAAAGCATTGATGTCAGTCTGCATCGTCTGGGCACTGATTATCTTGACATTGTGCTTTGTCACGATATTGAATTTGTGCCGATGCAGCAGATCGTTGATGAAACAATTCCAGCCCTCCGCAAAATTCAACAAGCAGGGAAAGTCCGTTATCTAGGAGTGTCCGGATATCCCATGAAATTGTTTCAGTTCATTCTCGACCAAACCGATGTCGACTGCATTCTTAGCTATAACCAGTACACCTTGCAAAACACTCGCCTTGCCGATGTTTTGGTTCCGGAATTGAAACAGCGCGGCGTCGGCGTGATCAATGCTGGTCCTTTCTCAGCGCGATTGCTCACAAATGCTTCGCTGCCCACTTGGCTCAAGGAGCCTGAAGAAGTGAAGGCCGTGGCCCGCAAGGCCGCCGAGCATTGCAGTCGCCAAGGCGTGGATCTCGCCAAGCTTGCACTACAATTCTCCTGCGCGAATCCCGACATAACGACCACGATTGCCGGCAGCGCCAACCCAGCCCACATTCGTAAATGGGCGGATTGGTTGGCCGAGCCGATCGACGAAGCTTTGCTTCGCGAAGTTCAAGCCATCTTCGCGCCGGTAAAAAACATCGGCCATGTCGAAGGGTTGCCCGAAAACAACTAATTTCGTCTGAGAAAACTCATTCCATGAAAGCAATTCAGCTCGAAAAACCACAGTCGTTTCAGGCGATCGATATTCCAGAACCGGCCATGCCCGCAGCCGGCGAAGCGCTGGTCCGGATTCATCGCATTGGCATTTGCGGGACCGACTACAGCGGATATCTCGGCAAGATGCCCTTCTTTTCGTATCCGCGCATTCCCGGGCACGAGTTAGGAGTCGAAGTGATCGCGGTGGGAGACGGGGTTTCCCACGTACAGCCCGGCGATCGTTGTTCTGTTGAGCCTTATATTAACTGTCAGCATTGTTATTCATGTCGTCATGGACATTCGAATTGCTGCGAGGCGCACAAAACATTGGGTGTGATGTGCGATGGCGGCATGTGTGAACGAATGGTTCTACCTGCCCGTAAATTGCATGTTTCGCGAAAGCTTTCCTTCGATCAATTGGCGTTGATCGAAACACTGGCGATTGGCTGTCACGCAGTAAACCGCGGTGCCCCACAAGCTGGTGAACATGTCCTCGTGATCGGCGCGGGGCCGATCGGCCTATCGGTCATCGAATTCGTAAAGCTTTCCGGCGCAAAATGCATTGTGATGGATATCAACGACGCCCGCCTCGAATTCTGCAAGAATACGATGGGGGTTGCCCATACGATTGCCGCGCGAGGGGATGGATCCGAACGCGTCAGGCTCGAAGAAATCACAAATGGGCAACTGGCGGATGTTGTAGTTGACGCAACGGGCAACAATCAGTCGATGAGCCAATCGCTCAACTACTGCGCATTTGCCGGCAAATTAGTTTACGTCGGCATCACCCAGCAAGAGCTATCGTTTTTGCACGCGCCGATCATGCATCGCCGTGAACTGACAATCCTTGCCAGCCGCAATGCGCTGCCTACGGATTTCACGCGAATTATCCAGCTCATTGAAGACAACCGAATCAATACTCGTCCTTGGATCACTCATCATGCATCCTTTGAAGAATTGATTGAGATATTTCCCACCTGGCTTAAGCCCGAAAGCCAGGTGATCAAAGCCATTGTTCATGTTGAATGACTCGCACGGAATATCGACATGATTACCTTCACGATGGAAATCTTTCACCATGTTTCTCGATGCCCATCAGCATTTCTGGTTGTATGACAAACACCAGTATCCTTGGATACCTTCTCATTCCCCGCTTGAGCGCGATTGGATGCCACCCGATTTGCAAGTCGAGTTGGCAAATTTCAATGCGGCCGGCACCATCGCGGTGCAAGCGCGGCAAACGATCGAAGAATCGCGCTGGCTGCTTGCGCTGGCCGATCAATTTCCGCTGATTCGGGGTGTGGTTGGCTGGGTAGACTTACAAAATGAGAACATTGAAGACGGATTGGCAGAATTCGCCGGGCATCCAAAATTTGTCGGGGTTCGTCACGTCGTGCAGGACGAATCAGATGACCGCTTTATGCTTCGGCCAGAATTTGTTCGTGGCATCGGCATGCTGAAGCAGTTTGGGTTAACCTATGATCTATTAATTTTTCCGAAACAATTGCCGGCCGCAATCGAGCTTGTGGCGAAGTTTCCGGAGCAGCCATTTGTGCTGGATCATCTCGCTAAACCGCAGATCAAGGCTGGCACGCTCAGCCCGTGGCGCGAGCAGATCCATCAATTAGCTGCGTTCCCGAATGTAAGTTGTAAAGTGTCGGGCATGGTTACAGAGGCGGACCACCACGCTTGGCAGGCCGATGATTTCCATCCTTACTTGGACGAAGTGTTTTCGGCATTCGGAATCGATCGGCTGATGTTCGGCTCAGACTGGCCAGTGTGCTTACTTGCGGCTCGTTACGAACAAGTCTTTGCGATCGTCAACCAATATGCCAAGCAGTTTTCGGCTGTTGAGCGAGACCAGCTATTCGGCAAAAACGCAGCGCGGTTTTATGGAG
>CAZIGP010000119.1:0-430 GCA_964538425.1 uncultured Pirellulales bacterium
AAAACGATGGCCGTGTTCACACCCATCACTCGGCCGTGGCTGTCGACGAGTGGGCCGCCGCTGTTGCCAGGGTTCAACGGGGCGGTGTGCTGCACGACACTTTCAATCAGTCGGCCGTGCTGCGACCGCATGCTGCGCCCTAAGGCACTGATTACACCTGTCGACACCGTCGACTCAAATCCAAGCGGGTTACCGATGGCGATGGCCAATTGACCGACGCGAAGTGCTGCAGAATCGCCAAGCGTGCAGATCGGCAAATCGCGAGCGTTCAAACGAATCAGAGCCAAATCAGTCGACGGATCATCACCGATCAGCTCGGCATCCAGTCGATCGCCATCTTGTGTGGTGGCGATCAGTTTGCTGCGGCCGTGGACGACGTGGCTGTTGGTGAGTGCATAACCATCGGGCGTGATGATAAAGCCTGAACCTT
>CAZIGP010000119.1:448-1053 GCA_964538425.1 uncultured Pirellulales bacterium
GACGCCAATAACGGCCCTGCCCGCAGTTTCGACGACTCGTACCACGGCTTGTGAATAAGCATCGAGTAGATTGGCGTCATCGACAAGTGCGGCTGGATTGACGGGAGCGCTCGTGCGGGATGACTGGTCATTTGGCGGCAGCTCGTCGCCGTTGGCTTGAATTCGTTGCAGTAGTTGATCGATATTTGAAGCTCGCTTCACCATGGTCTCTTCCTTGTATTGCTAGGTCATTTAACATTTTGCCATTAGCATTTACCAAAGGAATAATAGGGAGCCAATCATCCGGCGGCTAGGCGCGGGGGTTGTGTGTCGGTTTTTAGTGTCTGGGGTCGGAAATCAGGAGTCAGTAGTTAAGAATCTGGCTGTACCGAATACAATTTTGTTTATCTTTTACTGCCATTGTCCAACATGCACAGCGCGAGCCATACGGCGAAGGGAAATCTGGTCTTGCCCGTTCGTGGTAAATCTGTTGAATCTGCTTGTAGGCCGAAAATGATTGAGATATTGAAATGAATTCAAATCAATATCGAATTCCTTTCCAAATGCAGCCATTAGTTGTACGGCTTGTGTGCCAGTGATTCCCAACTCCGATTCCAAAAATATAT
>CAZIGP010000119.1:1063-5842 GCA_964538425.1 uncultured Pirellulales bacterium
AAGGGAGTCCTTCCGCCGTGAGATATTGGATGTAAGAGGTAATGTAGTGGATACAAGATGCTTCGATAGGCTCGAATGACCCTCCGCACTCAGGATGGTTGAAACCAGTAATTTCGTCGGGAATTATTACATCCTCAGAATAACAGCGTAGACATCGAGGTGGTGCTTGCCGACTTTTCCTCCACATAACGATCCGTTGCAACAACGCAATAGTTTTTGCATCGGCGCCATTGGTTATCGCCCGGCACAGATTGTTCTCGAAAGTAACCGTGCTCTCCAATTCCTCCGTCTCACTCAAAGATTTGCAATTTGCGCACCAACCAGTTGTCTCAGCACATGGTAGCTCACATCGATCTGGAAGAACGTATTTTCGGATGAGACCAAGGCTTAGCTCGTATTCTTCACCACAAGTACTGCAGCGATATGCTAATGGCCAAGGCATTTAATTTGATTCCTTATTATTTCATGCCCCGCCTCGTTTTGTTTTCCAAATCGGATCGGCGGTTGATTCGCTTGCGCTTTCGAACCAGCGGGTGAGGGTCATTTTTTGTTGGGTGTAGAACTGCACGCTTTCGGTGCCTTGGATGTGCAAGTCGCCGAAGAAGGATTTGTTCCAGCCGGTGAAAGGGAACCAAGCCATTGGAGCGGGGACGCCGACGTTGATGCCGATCATGCCGGCGTTGAAATGGCGTTTGAATTGTCGCGCGGCCCAGCCGCTGCGGGTGAAGATGCAAGCGCCATTGCCGTACTCGCAGCCGCGGCCGATGGCGAGCGCTTCTTCCAAGGAACCCGCGCGGACGACGGAAAGAACGGGGCCGAAGATTTCTTCTTTCGCCAGGCGCATCTGGGGCTTTACGCCATCGACAACACTAGGACCGAGCAGGAAGCCGTCTTTCGGTAGGTCGAACTTGCGGCCATCGAGCGCGACGTTTGCGCCTTCTTGCGAGGCGACGTCGAGATAAGACGCTACCTTGTCGCGGTGCTGTTGCGAGATGACCGGGCCCATGTCGACTTCCGTGCCGCTGTCGGTCGGGCCAACGTTCATGGTGCGTCCCACATTCACGAGACCTTCGACGAGCGGATTGCCAATATCACCGACGGGAACTGCGATGCTACCGGCCATGCAACGTTCGCCGGCGCAGCCAAAAGCTGAAGCTTGAATGGCTTTCACCGCCTGATTCAAATCGGCATCGGGCATGATGATGAGATGGTTTTTTGCACCGCCCGCGGCTTGCACGCGTTTGCCGTGCTGCGTGCCAGTTTCATAGACGTGCTTGGCGACGTTGGTCGAACCGACGAACGAAATTGCACGGACGAGCGGATGCGTGAGTAGCGCATCGACGCATTCTTTATCGCCGTGCACGATGTTGAAGACACCGTCTGGCAAACCAGCTTCCATCAGCAGCTCGCCGAGACGGACGCCAGAGAGAGGCACTTTTTCGGATGGCTTCAGCACGAATGTATTGCCGCAGGTGATAGCCACCGGGAACATCCACAGCGGAACCATCGCGGGAAAGTTGAACGGCGTGATGCCAACGCACACGCCGACCGGATGACGGCTAGTTTCGCAATCGACACTCGTAGCAATATTCTCCAGCGATTGTCCCATGATGAGGCTGGGGATGCCGCAAGCGAATTCGACCATTTCGATGCCGCGCTGCACGCTGGCGCGAGCTTCGGTCAGTGTTTTGCCGTGCTCACGGGTAACGAGGGCGGCGAGTTCTTCGAAGTTTTTGGCGATCAGTTCGCGGAAGCGAAACATAACACGGGCGCGTTCCACGACGGGGGTTTCCGCCCATGCAGGCAAGGCACTGGCGGCCGCTTGCACGGCACGGTCGATGTCGTCGGCAGCGCACAGCGGTACCTTGGCGATCACTTGGCCGCGAGAAGGATTGTAAACTTCGCTCCAGCGTTTGGTGGTAGACGATTTCCACTGGCCACCGATGAGGAGTTTTACTTCTGCTGCTGCCTGTTTTTTCAATTCCACTGCTGTCATGAGTCACCGTGAAGTACGACGCAAAGAAATATGCTTACCAAATCATTTTACAAATTACTTTAGAAAAAGGAGGATAGATAGGAAGAGGCCGGAATGCCAACCGAGGCATAGGGCGCTGCTAGCAAAAATCGGCCTGGACACTGCCTGCGAATTCGCTATCCTACCCGCCCTTGTCGGATTGCCGTTTTTGGAAGAAATGCTTTTCGCGGAGTGAAAATTCCGCAGCGCGTTTGGATTCTCATGAATTCAGCTTGAGATGCGCTGGTGTTTTTCCGCGGCGGAAAGGAGTTCGCCGATGATACGGATTGCGTGCGCGTTGATCGTGGTGGCCATGTGCGCCGGCTGTCGCAGTTCTGCGCCCGTTTATGATCCGTTTTTAGGGCGTACCACCGTCGAGCCTCCAGGAACGGCGGCGGTTGCACCCGGTGCGCCGCCTTATTACACGGCTCCGCCAAGCTCTGCCGTGGGCCCGCCAATTGTCAGTCCACCTCCGCCGGGAACGGCGGCACCGGTGAGTGCGCCACCAACGAGCCCACCTCCAACCACTCCACCACCGATTCCCTATTCGGTTCCTCAGGGATTTTCTCCGGCTCCGGCTGGGTATGGTGGATTTGGCAGTGTCACGCCGAATGTTTCTGCACCGTCAAATTCGCTTGCTCAAGGGACTGCGGCGCCGGGTACGCGGCCTGTATATGGCCCGCCGGGCGGAATGTCCTACCCACAACTTGCTGGCGCGGGGCAACCGACGCCCGCACAACCTGCTGCTCCAGGCTTATTAAAACCTGAAAGCACCAACGGCGCTACCGATATTCGCAATGCGGCTGCGGCCACTGCCAGAAGCGCGACGCCTGCGGGCTGGCAAGCTGCGAGCAACGACCGATCGGCAAGTGCTAGTTCATCCTCTGATTTGTCGACGCCTCCGCCGTCCAGTGCGCCGGGTAACCCGATTCGCATTGTGGAACCCTCGCAATCGATCACGCCTGTTTCGGCTACCACAGCACCGGTCCGTTCTGCAAATGATTTCCGTCCCGGTGGCACCTCGTCGCTAGCGATGCCTAGCAGCACGGCTTCCGGCGGTACATTGAATCAATCGCTGCAGCGGGCACCAGTAACAGAATTTGGTGACCTGCCACCTGTAAGAACAGCTTCGTTCAATAGTGCGCCTGTTGTGGGTGCCGCTGCTGCTTCGCCTGCTGCGTCATCAACGGCGAATTATGGCTACGATTCGCAGTATCGTTGGGTAAAAGGGAAGCTTGAATATTCGCAAAGTGCTCGCACTTGGCGGTTACGATACATTCCACCGGATGCTGCCAATGATAATTATGGTGGCAGCATGATTCTTTCCGACGCCAACAAGCTTGCGGGCTTTCAGCATGGCGACTACGTGGTGGCTTACGGTTCTCTTGGTCAAACTGGGGCCGACAAAGGCAGCTTCGCCGCGCTCTATAATGTTGAGCGGATTCAGAAGCAGTAGGTAGCTCTACCTCGCCTCATGGCGATTTCTTTTTTAAGCTTTGGTTGTGGATTGAAGAGATGCTTTGTAGTGAATGACTAAAAAGCAAGCAGCTTGCGGAAGTCGGAATTCTTGAGGATTCTGCTACGGGAAGTTAAGCAGCGCGGCGATCTGAAGCTGAGGAATTTTGGGTTGGCTCGGAAATTACCAAAACCTTCGGTTTCGGCTGTGCCTTGCTAGCAGCGGGAATCCACCGATCGCGTAATCGCAAGAAGGGGCGCTCAACAACGTGCGAAAGCAAGACACCTCCGGCGATTGAGCTGATCAGAAAGAGGCATGGCGCCAATGCTGGATGATCAAACCAATCTGGCATGTCTTTGATGTATGGCAGTTTGGAGATCACGCCATGCATAATGTAAATTGTGTACGAATAGACTCCAATCCATGCTAAACCGGCCGTGATCGACCGAAACCACTTTGGCCCTCGTGTTCCCCAGTCTGGGTTTAAACGAGCGATTAATACCAAGGATCCAAAAACCAAGTAAAACGCCGTAAAGATCGTCGCATACACGTAAGGATGATCTTTCAGCATGACAAACCTAGGCGTGAGGATAACCCCTATCGATGCTGCAAGCACGATCGGCCACCACGGTCTTAGTCGCTCTAACTTTGCCGGATGATAAGCGAACAAGTAGCCCAGCAGCACGCCGAACAGCAATGCATCGACATGAAAATGAGTGGGGTATTTAATACCTTCCCAATCCGTCCCATTGGCAGTGGCAACTAAACGCAATGCTAGCACGATCGCGCAGATGCTTCCTATAGCAGCCGGCAACCATTGCAGACGCCGAATGGCGATCAGGCCTATGAGCATTAGTGGCAGCAGCGTGTAAAAATGCTCTTCGATCGCAAGCGACCAACTGTGAGGCCAGCGCCAGCAATCGACATAGTTTTGAATGAAGAGGGCATTTGGCAAAATGGATTGATAAGCTCTTCGAAGAAAGTATTTGTCCCCCATCATCAACCCGCTGGCTGCAATGGCCGCAACCATCAAGCCATAACCGATGAAGTAAGACGGCCAAATTTTCATCCCTCGGCGAAGCCAAAACCGCCAATAATCGACGGAACCAGTCGATTGAATTTCTTTGAATAAAAGCCCTGAAATCAGCAAGCCCGAGAGAACAAAAAAAAGTTCGACTCCTAACCAGCCGCTGCGCCGCACACCGCTAATCGCTGAAGCGATCAAGGGATTCATAAGGTCGTAGTCGACGGGCGTGTGTCCAATGAGAACCAAAGCGCAGGCGAATCCTCGAAGCACATCTAGCGAGAA
>CAZIGP010000119.1:5852-9288 GCA_964538425.1 uncultured Pirellulales bacterium
AAAACCGCTTCGGGGAATGAAGGACCATAGAAAGCCCAGCCATGAACAAATGCTCAGAAAAAACGGGCCGGAGTTTAGCAATCTTGGCAGGATGAAGCAAGACAAAAGTGTTGAATTTGAAAGGCCTTATGGCGCGATCTTGTGCGGAAAACCGCAGGAATCATCAGCTATCGCCGTATCCGCAGCGGGTTTATTTAAAGCAACGGGCTAAGCAAATGGGCCGCTGCATCGCCTAGCTGGGCAAGATAAGAATGTTTGCGCAAGTCGTCGTGAGTGACTTCGTGGCTTTGGCGCAAGTTGCTTAAAAACAAATCATACAATCGCTGATTTAGTGGCTTACTGCGTGCCAAACAGCTAGCTTCGAAGTTTAAGCGGAAACTGCGTACGTCGATATTTGCACTGCCGACGATCGACAAGTCGTCGTCGATAATCACACTTTTGGCATGCAAGATGTTTGGCTCGAATTCGAACAAACGGATGCCAGCACCGAGCAAATCAGGGTAGTACGAACGGCCGGCCCATTGCACCAATCGAACGTCGTTTTTGGCAGGCACCATCACTTGCACATCGACGCCACGATAGACTGCCGTTCGCAATGCCGCGAGCGTACTTTCTTCGGGGATCAAATAGGGCGTAGTAATATAGATTCGCTGCTGAGCTTGAGTGATTGCCAGAAACATGGCATCGTGCGTAAAGTTGTGGGGCGTGTGCGGACCGCTGGCAAGCAAACTGCACACAGCGTGGGCGTCGTTCGGAGCAGGCAGTTTGGCGAGGCCTTCTGGGGTTTGCCACTGACAAAAAATCTGCGGCGCGACAATTTCTCGATTGGTGGCAAAAAACCAATCTTCGGCAAATGTTTCTTGCAGTTGATCGATGACGGGACCTTCTAATTGCATTCCTAAATCGTGCCAATCGCTTTTATATTCATCACCGATGTTGAATCCGCCTAAAAAGCCGGTGCAGCCGTCGACCACCACAATTTTGCGATGATTGCGAAAGTTAATCGTCGGCCGCGTGCTGAACAACGTTAACGGCAGAAATACTGCGACTTCGCCACCCGCATCGATGAGTGGCTGCATCATCTTATGGCGAACGGCGAATCGGCTGCCAAGTCCGTCGAGCAGCAGACGTACTTTTACGCCGCGACGAACTGTTTCGATCAGCAAATCGCGCCAGTATCTTCCCGTTGCGTCGTCGTTCCAAATGTAAAACGCGATATGACTGTGCTGGCGTGCGGCGCGAATTGCCGCTTCCATCGCGGGATAAACTTCAGCGGCATCGATCAGAAGCCGCACGCAATTGTTGACCGTTGGCGGGAATACCCACTCGGCTTCTTCCTCGGGCATGCGTTGAATGGGAAGCAAGGAGGAAACCGAATCAAGTTCCGAGCCGATATTCCCTCGAAGGCGAGTCATGGCGAATGCCGTTTGTGCCGCAGCCTTGCGCCGTTTCCGCCGTTGTCGCTCCAAGTGCCTTCGTCCAATTGCCCACCATAAGAACAACCCCAAACCTGGCAATGCGAACAATATTAGCAACCAGCTTACCGCCGTGTGTGGTTTGCCGCGGCGCTGTAACAACACCGAAGGGACGCTAAGCACCGCGAGCAAATAGCTGAGCCCGAGCAAAATCAACCACCAGTTGATCGGTCGGACTGTCGCGTGTTGTTCAGCAAGGAGTGGCCACATGCGGGGAAGTGTACGCTGGGATGAAGAAGGGGAAAATGGGGCTGAAAAAGCAGGAGAAATGAAAAAGGGGGAAGGGGGAGAGGAAGGTAGTGCATGAGGTGCTACTTCTATTCTCCTATTCTGATCTCAATAAGTTAAATTACCACGCGCGATCGGTATATTCGGTATAATCAATCCATCGGCCCAGTCAGGTCGCCTCATCCTGTAACCCTGTGACCTATATCTCTTTGAGCGCCGCGTGGTGCTCTGCCGCCCGTTTTCCCTCCGTTTCGATCTTGCAACATGGACGCATTCATTCATCGTGCCGCGTGGTTGGCTGTCGTTGTGGCTTGTCTGGTTGTTTTATCTGGCTGTCACGAAGAAAGCCCGGGAAGTTCGCCCAACCAAATCGCCAAGGTGCGCGTGCAGCGGCCAATCGAAAAAGAAATTATCGATTACGCTTATTACACCGGCCGCTGTGAGGCGCCGGAGTCGGTCGAGCTGCGAGCACGGGTGACGGGGTACCTTGTGCCGTGGAATTTTGAGAAACGATCTTCCGACCCGCCGCGCAAGGAGTTCAACTTTGTGCCGGGGCAGGAAGTAAAAGTCAATCAAGTGCTCTTCAAGATTGACCCACGACCTTACAAGGCCGAGTACGACATGGCCGTCGCACAAATTGCATTGGCCAAGGCGCGATTGCAATTGGCGATTGCCGACTACGCTCGCGCGAAAGAAGTGGCCAAGACACCAGGGGCCATCAGTCAACAAGACGTCGATAAATATGCTGCCGCGCAAGGTGAAGCAGCGGCCGAGGTGCAAGCTGCTGAAGCCAATGCGGAAAAGGCGCGATTGAATTTGCAATTTACCGATGTCATCTCGCCGATTGATGGCGTGGTGAGCCGCAACTTGCTTTCGGTGGGTAACCTGGTGAATGCCGACAACACCTTGCTAACGACGATTGTTTCAGAAGACCCGATGTATGTCTATTTCGACGTCGATGAGCGCACCGTACTGCAAGTGCAGCAATTGTTGCGAGAAGGCAAGCTGGAGAGCATTCGCGATGGCAATAAAGTGCAAGTCGATATGTCGTTGGCCACCGAAGGGGATAAATATCCGCATAAAGCCTCCATGGATTTTGTGAATAATCAAATCGATCCCACGACAGGCACCTTGCAAGTGCGCGGCATTCTGGCAAACCCAGAGCCTGAAGGACATGGCCCGCGCCTGTTTGCTCAAGGCATGTTTGTGCGAGTCAGGGTGCCGGTGAGTGAAAAGCATACGGCCTTACTGGTGCCTCAAGAAGCCATCGGCACCGATCAAGGCAAGCGATATGTGCTTGTGGTAAACAAAGAAAACATTGTGGAATATCGACCGGTGGATGTGGGTGACGAGCAACCTAGCACAATGCAAGAAGTGATTCCGCAAATGATCGTTCAAGAAGCGAGTGGAATTCGTCAAGCCAATCCTGGTGAAAAGGGAGAGCCGAGTTTGACGAAAAACGACCAGGTGATTGTTGGCGGTTTGGTACGAGTGCGGCCGGGATCGAAAGTTGAAATTCGAACGTCGGATCAAGAGCGGGGAATGTAATCGTTTACTTCAAACGGGTTGGATAGTCCAGAGAATAAGGATGAACACAGATAAGCACAGATGAAATCAGATAAACACAAAGTCAGACAAAAAGTAAATACTTTGACTTACAAAAACTTTTACTCTTCTTTGGCCCATCTGTGTTCATCATTTTCATCTGATTTCATCTGTGTTTCCTAGACTCA
>CAZIGP010000120.1:0-4802 GCA_964538425.1 uncultured Pirellulales bacterium
TAGGCTATCAACGATGGGTTGAGCGCCTCGCCTCCACCAAACCGCACTTCGTGCGGTCCGGCGGCTCATGTCATGAGTGATGCCGCCGGATAGAGTCCTCAACCCACCAGAGTCCCTGGGTTGACCCACGGGCTCTTTTTTGTCCTATCGAACTGGTGCCTGCGGATAAAAACCTTGAGCGCTCCGCTTCTTTCTCAATTCGCTTGACCCGAATCCTTACGCTGGTTCCAGTCAACAGTCGGCCAAATGTCCCGGTTGCCGTGAAGCGGTAGCCGGGCCCGTGGTCCTCCTCGATGGGCTCACAGAGGATGTGTTCATTCAGCAACGTCCTCAGCACCTGACGAGCGAAAGGCACGTGCTCTTCTGCATGGTCCGAACCGTCACCTTCCGCTCCACCTCCCAGGAGCACGCGTTGATGGCAGCTCTCGAGGTCGTCTTGCGTCATGAACGGAAACACGGCGACAGGATTGCGGAGGCGGCGCACTTATCCTTTACGGCGGCTCGGTGGCGGCAGCTGATTACGGCACGCGCCAAGAAGCAGACCGGGCTCCAGCGACGAGAGTTGGAAGCCTGTGTGTTCATGCATCTGGCCGCCAGTCTCCGGGCAGGGGACGTCGCGCTGGTCGGGGGTGACTCGTATGCCGACTACCGTGAACAACTGTTGCCGTGGACGGAGTGCCAACAGCGATTACCCACCTACTGTATCAAGGTCGCGCTTCCGGAGATGGCGATCGGGATTGTCTAAGCCGTCAAGAATGAATTGACGGGGGTCGCAGCCAAGGTTGACGTGGCGCTACCCACACTCAAGGATGATGTCGCTATCAGTGCAGAAGGCCAGCCTATGCTCAAACGCGTCGTGGCCAAGGAGGTCCCTGGCCTCGGCAGTGGCACTCGAACGTTGGCTCGATCGGCGACGCTACCGGAAACTGCTCGATCTATTGACCAATCTGGAGCAGTGGACCCACTTCACGCGTCACTTCGGACTGGTCGTTGGCACGGCGTCGAAACTCAAGCAGGCGTCCGAACGGTATCTACAGACACTCTTTGCAGCGGGCTGCAACCTGGCGCGACGTAAGCCGCCCTGGATTTTATGACCTCGGTGAGCCCGCATCTGCTCTCGCTCATCCATCGCAGACACATGACGATGGACTCTACGAACGCTGAACCTCGAGCTACGGAAGATATTCAATCGCTCGTATCATGGGATTAGGGCCGCTGTCTAATTCGCGGTTTGTCATACTCTTCCTATGAGTCTTTCGATGGTCCGTCATAGCCTTCAAGAGTTTTCTGTGCTGCCAAGGGATATAAGCCCTGCATCCTTATCTCTTTGGATAAGGTCGATATCCTTTTGGATACTGTTCTTGTTCGAATACCTTCCTTCCTAACAACATATCCTTTTCTATCTGCTTCAAAAATAATCGAAGATGCTTCCACGCGCATTTCGGCATGCGTCTTGCGCTTTGTTATGAATGTCGTTCAGAGCAGGGCATCTCCGAATATGTTTTTCTGTTCTGGAAAATCAGCGTGTGTTTCAAGGAACTTGTCGCACTAGGATGATTGTCGAAGGGTGCGGATATGGCTAGAACTGCGAAAAAAGAAGGGATGCACTCAATGGATCTGTGTTCACGTGTTCTGCAGGTCATGATAGCGGGCACACTCCTGATCCTGCCGGCGACTTCGGAGTCGCGTGATTGGTTTGTACGTGCCGTGAATATGGGAGAGGACGATTCACAGGAGAGGCCCTTCGTCGACCCGTGGCAAGCCCTCGACAAACTTGAGGAAGGAAAAAAGCTCACGTCACTGAGGGGCAATATTACGGGAAAATTGTTGCCGGGACGAAACGGGAACAGCCATTGGCTCGCAACCGACAGGAAGAGTTGGCGAAAAGTTTCGAAAACTTCTACTGCGCCACCGACTATTACCAAGTCCGGCAGGGTGTTGTATTCAATCAAGCTGCCAGCGAGATACCTCGCAATATCGCAAGGCATACACAATCGTATAGGAGGGCATAACCGGGTCTCCAAGTACACACGTATTGCGAGTCTGCAGGTCAACGGCAAAAGGCTGGAACTCTACAGAGCTCTTGATATTTCAATCAACTAACAGGAGGTCACTAAGATGGCAACGAATCTACCATTGGACAAGCCCTTAACTGAAAATGCCCAGTCGATTAAAGATCAAAGCGGCAACAGCAGTTCTCTGAATATATCAAACGACAGGTTGGGTATCGGTACAGTCAATCCAAAAGCCAAACTGCATGTCAGCGCCGACATTGTTGCCGGTGCTGACAAAAACGGCTGTCGATATATTTTTCATACCAGAACTCATGCTGGCGGCGATTTTCTGCAAATTACCGGAGATGATGCGAATGGCAACTGGCAGTGGGACAAGGGGGTGACATTAATTAGATCTACTGGCAATGTGGGTATCGGTGTCGTCAATCCCTCACAGCGCTTGACGCTGGGATCAGGAAACGTTCAGTTGCCGGCGCCTGTAGCCGGGCAACATGGCAATTTATATTTTGGCGGCACCACGGATACCGGCCAAGTCGGTATGCGTCTGTTCGGCGGTCGAATCGACGACAACTGGCAATCCGGATTTATCGACGTGCGCGCCGGTAATTTGGCAAATGGTTTAGTGTTTCGGGTCGATGACGTCCAAGGTGGTATGGAACGCATGCGCATAAATGCCAACGGCAATGTCGGGATCGGCACCAGCGTGCCGGAAGAAGCTCTGCATGTCGCGGGTAACATTGCAGTCGATGGTGATATTCGCTTGCTGAACGCCGATTGTGCGGAGGATTTCGATATTTGCGAAACCGGAGTTGTTGAAGCGGGTACCGTGATGGTACTGGGTGACGATGGCTCGCTGTATCCGAGCGATAGAGCCTACGACAAACGGGTGGCCGGTGTGGTTTCCGGGGCAGGCGACTACCGCCCTGGTATCGTGCTGGACAAGCAACCGACTGGCAAGCCACGCAAGCCCATTGCTTTGATGGGTAAGGTGTGTTGCAAGGTCGACGCCGAATTCGGCGCCATCGAAATCGGCGACCTGCTGACAACTTCGCCAACACCCGGTCATGCGATGAAAGTTGGCGATGCCACACAAGCTTTGGGCACCATCATCGGCAAGGCCTTGAAGCCGCTCAATAGCGGACAGGGCTTGGTGCCGGTGTTGATCGCCTTGCAATAATAAGCTTTAAGGAGACGATCATGTCTAGTTTACGTAGTAGCGGAAAAATCGTCGGACCCTCGGTTAGCGTGCGAGGACTGGCCCAAAAACACAAGGTGTCCAAGCCGTGGACAGTGGGCAAGATATTGAAAAAGCTCGGCGTTGGCGGTAGCCCGGAACTGCAATTCCGATTCGGCGTACATGATCTGCCGTTCTCCAATTTCAGGGACGGTGTGCCGGATTGGGATACCTTCAAGCAAACTTTTGGGACGTCCGAGGTTTACCACGAACTGCTAGACCCGCTGTTCGGTCATCCCTTATCTACGCTGGCTTTTTATCAGCTGTATGAATACTACTTGAAAGGGACAGACAACGGCGGTTTGGCTACCGGATTTTGTACCTCACTCGCCAGTTTGGTGGCCGATAATTTTTGGACTGGGGTTGTCAGTCACGACATCGCCAAGGCCAGCGTCCACAAACGCCTAACGGCAGTACACGGCAAGCTGTTGAGCCGCGAAAGCCTGCTGCATTTCCACGATCAAAGCTTGCAAGGCATGGCTCGGGTCGAGCGCAGCTGCCGGGAAGTCGAAACCATTTTTTTGCGAGGTTGCACCCGAAAGAGTGCTCCATTGCTCTTTTTTATCCCCGACGGCGGCATCTTGAGCCATGGATATTCCGAGAAACTCAATCGCTCGCACTGCGTCATGCCCTACCGCTTTAGCTATCCGTCCGGCCACCCGGGACCTCGACTGTCGACCGACGGCAAAACCACAGTGCATGACCTAGATGGTGTTGCGTTGTATGTCTGGGACTGCAACCATGAGGCCAGCGAGAAATGCAAACTGGTGTTTCGCCGCACCGGCAACCAACTGGGCTACGAATACGATGACGGCTCCAGCGCGCCACGTTTCAGCAGTAACGATGGCATTACTTTAGGGATGATGACCAATGGGGCCTTTATGTTGGCGGATCACGATTTTCCTTTTAGCGGTCCTTTTGGTTATACGCGCTTCATTATGGATTTTTTGTTGTCTCCCGCCGATCTGCAAATCACCAATGCCACAGGCCAGCGTACTGGTCGCTTCGGCGACCAGATCTATGCGGAAATACCGGGCAGTGTTCCGTGCTATTTATTGCCGCGAGCGTATTTGCTACCGGTCGATAGTGTGTTGGAGCGGCGCATCATAGGTACCGGCACTGGGCTCTATACGTTTAACTCGTTAACGCCGAACGGAGACTCCGTGGTCTTGCAGGGTGTTAATACCTTGCCCGGCCAGACCGATGTTCTCCAGTTGAGTCCGGATCAAACCGAGTTGCGCTTCGCACCGGCCGGCGCCCAGCGTTTCAAGTTGACTGTGGCGCGCAGGTTCGGCGATGAGGTTCGCGGCTTGGCTGTCAGCGGTATTGGGGTTGACCGGAGTGCGGAATTTCGCTTTGTGACTTCGGTCGAGTTCGGCTTTGCCAATTTGGCAAATGCCGGCCCCACCAGCAAAGTGAGCATCCAACAATTACGCATCGATCGGCAGGGCAGGTTTAGCCGCCAGTTGGAACCGGTAGCCGCATCGACTGCCAATGGCGAATTGCATTTTGATAACTTGGATTGGAGTAGTCCGAACCTTGGCGCTTGAACT
>CAZIGP010000120.1:4812-9257 GCA_964538425.1 uncultured Pirellulales bacterium
GACATGAAAATGGCAACGTCACTTCAAATCGACAACACGATGACCAATCAAGCCCAACCCGTTAAGGATGAGGCTGGACGCCCCAGCTCGTTGAACTTGTCCAACGACAGGCTGGGCATCGGCACGCAAAATCCGCAAGGCAAACTCGACGTCGCCGGCAATCTGGTGTTAAACGGCAATCCCAACACCCAATTATCGGCCAACGGCGATAGCATTAACCTGACGGGCAACGGCAGTATCGTGCTCGATCTCAGCCCGATCGGTGGAGGGCAGCTGCATATTGCGTGCAATCGCAACGACAATAAAATTTATCTGGAAGGCTTCAGTAGCGACGGCAACGGCCATGCGGAGGAGTTGTTGATTACCGGACGCTACACCCAGCCAATCCCCCAATTCACCGTCAATGCCAAAGCGGCCAAAATTGCAGGCAGCCCCTTGATTTTCGACTTGAGCAGCAGCGGCGGCGGCCGATTGTTGATCGGTAACAATCTGAACGATAACCGCATTTATCTGGAAGGTATCGGTAGCGACGGCCGCAGCACTGCCGCGGAGATTCTGATCACCGGCGCCTTTCCCAATAACGTCCCGCGTTTTAGCGTGTTGGCGGACACGTCCTCCTTTAATGGCGATGTTGAAGTGTCCGGCGACATCCGGTTACTGAATGCCGACTGCGCTGAGGATTTCGACATCTGCAACTGTGAAGTCGAGGCCGGCACCGTGATGGTGCTGAGCGATGACGGTGGCTGCATCCCAGCAGTCAAGCCTACGACAAACGGGTGGCCGGCGTGGTATCCGGCGCGGGCGACTACCGGCCGGGTATCGTGCTGGACAAGCAACCGACGGGCAAGCCGCGCAAGCCGATTGCGTTGATGGGCAAGGTGTATTGCAAGGTCGACACCGAGTTCGGCGACATAGCCGTCGGCGACTTGCTGACCACCTCGCCGACGCCGGGCCACGCGATGAAAGCCGGCGACGCCCTTAGCGCTTTTGGCGCGGTCATCGGTAAAGCCTTGCTGCCGTTCAAGGGCGGTAAGGGCTTGGTGCCGGTGTTGATTGCCTTGCAATAACAAGCTTTAAGGAGGCGAACATGCCTAGTTTGCGTAGTAGCGGATTTACAGTCGGTCCATCTGTCAGTATTCGGCAACTGGCGAAACCCTACAAATTGCCGAAACCTTTGTCGCTTAGAAGGCTGATGACGGCCATGGGTATCTCCGATTACCAAGACGCCGGCATCAAACGGCAACGGGTGTTACCGTTGGCATTGTTTCAGCGCAAATTCGACGAGTTTGTCAATTTGCGGGAACGCATGTTGTTTCAAGTCCGGCTATCCGGCAGCCTATTCGGCGAGAACTGGCTGTTCGTTCATTTTGAGGACGAGGTGTACGGAACCCGGCGCATATTGTTTAAAAAGCGCATCAGTATTGGTGGCGTTCGAATCAACGATCTCGGTACCGATCGTATCCGCTTGACCATGAGTTCGCCGCAACCGGGTGCGCCGGCAGAGATCGGCATCGAAGTCGCTTTCGAAACGAAGGGATTGCAGCCGGAAATTCAAATCGAATGGGCACCGGATATCAACATCAAAAAATTGAAATTCTATTTCAATCTGCCACTGATGCTGGACGGAGAAGAGCGTGTGCTAAATATCGCCGGTTTTCATGGCTTGGTGAAACAAGCTATGCTCGGCGCTAAATATATGTGGAGTGGCTCATTCACACGGGCCTATGTCGAATTCAGGGGAAAGCTGATCCAGATCAATTTTCCAGCGAATTCCAAAGCTGCCGCTCGGGATGCTTTGGAGTTGCAACTCTATAAAGAATTCATCCGCGTCGATGTGAGTTTCGACTGGGTTATCGGTGACAACCTTATAGCCGAAAGAGTCGAAAATCTTTTTACAAAATTCGGCGCCGAAATGCTGCTGTCGCTGGCTAGGGACCAACAAACTGCGAGCGGCATCACACCGGGCTTAAATCGCCACCTCAGCGAATGGCTGCTGGGTAAGGATACTGCGGTGGTCGGGGCGTGGTGCGACGGCAGCCGGCTATTGATCGATTATTTGGGTGGCGAACAGCGCCCGCCGATTCCGGAAACGCCGCAAGCCCCGTTACAGCCTGGCCGCTTGGCCAATATCGACCATATCGTAGTACTGATGATGGAAAACCGATCCTTTGATCACATGCTGGGCTATCTGAGGAAGGAAGGCGACGCCGACGGCCGGATTCGCAGCGACATCGAAGGGCTGCGCGGCAACGAAGCCAACACTTATAATGGCGTCGATTACCCGTCTTTCCCGTTGCCCACTACTTTGTTCATCGAAGATCCCTGCCACGGTTTTAGCTGCGTCAAGGAACAAGTCAATTGGGATCAAACGGACCCCCCGTTGGGCCGAATGGACGGATTCGTTTCCAGTTTTGCCAAAAAGTTTGCCGAAAATGGTACCGATCCAGGGAAAGTGATGGGCTATTATCGGGCTCACCAAGTGCCGGTGTTCGACGTCTTGGCGCGGGAATTTATGGTTTGCGACCATTGGTTTTGTTCGCATCCCGGGCCGACCTTTCCCAATCGCTTTTACCAAGTCACAGGCCGTTTAAGCCGAAACGCTGGCAATCGCTTTGATGTGGGCAATCCCAAACTGTCCGGCGGTACACGCCTGGCCGACGACAAAACCATTTTCGAACATCTGAGTGCAGCGGGAGTGTCCTGGCGTTATTACGAACATGGTTACGGTTTTCTCCGGCTGTTCGACCGTTACGTATTCGACAACGATCATGTAGTGGATGCCCGCGATTCGGAATACGGCTTTTATGCTGCTGCTCGCAATGGTAGCTTGCCGGCGGTAACATTTATCGACCCGGACTTTATCGATGTGCCGCCGGGTGCCGATGACCACCCGCCCACCGATATTGGTCATGGCCAACGCTTGGTAGGGGAAGTCGTCAATGCCTTGATGGCGGGGCCGGGTTGGGACAAAACCTTGTTGATCATTACCTACGACGAACACGGCGGATTTTTCGATCACGTATCGCCGCCGAAAGCGCCGCTGATTTCCGGCGCGGAGACGACCGAGGGTATGGATCGCTACGGCCCCAGGGTGCCGGCCTTGGTGGTATCGCCTTGGGTTGAGCGTGGTAGCGTTACCAAAACGACTTTCGACCATACCACTATCCTGAAAACGATTGCCAAACGCTTTCTGCCAAACAACCCGCCGGACATGGGCGAGCGCATGGCGCAAGCCAACGATCTGGAGCCGCACCTACGTGAAAGGCCGCGCGTCGATAAACCGCAGATTCCTGTACCAGCGCCGCCTCCGGTTCCTGTGCGCGGTGTGTCGGATTTTTGGGAAGGCGCCGAGGACGACGGCTTTCACGCGTTGTTGTTCCGCAGACGTTATCAGTTTTTCTCCGACTCGAAGCCCACCAAGAAATGGGCCAGCGGCGATGACGTTGATAACGATACCGGCCCGTTACCGGACGGCGGCAAGCCACCTTCGCCGAAATAAATCACCCCGTGCTATCAAGGCCGGGGACGCTGCTATGAGGAGTTGCACTTATAGTCGGCGGGGCATTTGTACTGGTTCTTCGGATTTCGCCACGCGTGCAAGTGTTGGCCTGATTGTCTATTAGGGCGTGTCATCAATGAAGCCATGTCATTGAAGCAGCGAGATAGATCGCGCCGAGGAAGTTGGTCGCACGTTTGTCATAGCGGGTGGCGATAGCCCGGCATTGCTTCAGTCTGGCGAAAAAGTTCTCGATTAGGTGCCGCGCCTTGTACAAGTCTTTATCGTATTCACGTGGGGTTGTTCTATTGGATTTGGGTGGGATGACGATGACCTTCCCTGCTTTTCGCAGCGGTTCAATCACCCGTTCATCAGCATCAAAGGCTTATCGGCAATGACCGTGTCCGCATCAATGCCAGGGAGCAGGGCATCAGCTCCGTCAAGATCATGTGCCTGTCCGGGCGAGAGAGGAAAACCGGTGGGATTGCCCAGGGCATCACAGGTGGCATGGATTTTTGTGGTCAACCCGCCGTTGCTGCGCCCGATCGCTTCCTGTTCACGATGCCCTCTTTTGCACCAGCACTGTGCTGGTGAGCGCGAACAATGGGGGAATCGATCATCGCATATTCATTATCGGGATCATCGGCCAGACGCTCGAACACCCGCTTCCAGACCCCGCGTTGATTCCAACGCGTATGGCGCGTGTGGATCACTCGGAAATCTCCAAACCGCTCCGGCAAATCCCGCCACGGGATCCCTGCACGATACCGATACAGAACCGCTTCGACAAACAACCGGTTATCTTTCGCCGTCACACCCACCGTGCCTTCACGCCCAGGCAACAGGGTTTCGATCTTCTCCCACTGGTCATCCCGCAGCCCGTACCGTCTCACCATCCGCAGACCCCTCCTTCGGCCTGGGGCTGAGTGAATCACAACTTGGGGACTCC
>CAZIGP010000121.1:0-9254 GCA_964538425.1 uncultured Pirellulales bacterium
GCTCTGCAATAATTTGTTTTACGGCTGGCAATTTGTCTTCTACGCCTTGACGGACTAGATCGACGCCGAGTTCTACAGCACGAAGTTGCACGATGTGCGATGCACGGCCGGTGACGATGCCAAAATGATGCCCGGCGCGCTGCCAGAGCTTGATGCCTAGACCGTCGCGAATGTGAAACCGCTTGATTTCGATGCCTTCGTTATCAAAGATCACGCCGCCATCGGTGAGCACGCCATCGACGTCGGAGAGCAGCAGTTCGATGGGACGGCAACGGGTGGTGAGATCCATGGGAGGGTTCAGAGGTCAGAGTTCAGGGTTCAGCAGCCGACCGATACAAACAATCTCTGCGGATCTATGTCCGCAGGGAATTAACGGCAAGTTATGCGCCAACTTCGTCGATGGGATGCCGTAATTTTAACAGCATTGGGTTCTTTGGTCGTGGCACGACGGAAGACTTTGGCGATTGCGTAGGAGGTGCGGCCGTTCGGCTTTCGGGATACATGGCGACAATGTCGGTAATGTCTAAAATTCCCGCGGGTTTACCGTCCGCATCGACGACGGGTAATTCACTAAATCCGCGTTCGGCCATGATTGCTACGGCGTCGGGCATCATTGAGCCTTGCGGTACATGGGTGGGGTTTTTCGTCATCACTTGGCGAATGGGGCCGTCGAGCATTTCGTCTTTATGTTTTTCGAACAGCCGGGCGAGATCGCTATCGGTGAATAAGCCTTTCAGACGGCCATCGTGATCGACAACCATAATGGCTCCGGTGCGCCGGGCTGGCAGTTTTGCTTCTGCGAGGACTTCTCGTAGAGATCGATGACAATCGGCCAAACGGCATTCGGCCAACGGTCGCATGAAATCGTCAACGCGCGCAAGTTGCCGGCCTAAGCTGCCGCCGGGATGATATTTCGCGAAATCTTCGCGGCTGAAATTTCTCATTCGACTGACAACGAGAGCTAGTGCATCGCCGACGGCTAACATGGCTGTGGTGCTGGTGCTGGGCGCGAGTCCTAACGAACATGCTTCTTGAAGCGGACCAAGATCGATGACTGCGGTGGCTGCTGCGGCGAGTCTGCTTTTTGGGCGGCCGGTGACGGCGACGAGCGACGAGCCAATTTGATGGATCGAAGGTAGAAGTCGTACCACTTCTTCAGTTTCGCCGCTTTGTGAGAGCATAAGCACCACATCATTTCGATGAATGCGGCCGAGATCGCCGTGAATTGCTTCCGCCGGATGTAGAAAATGGCTGCGCGAACCGGTTGAAGCCAGCGTTGCAGCAAGTTTTTGGCCGATCAGCCCTGCCTTGCCGATGCCACTGACGATGACGCTGCCCGTGCAGCGGTAAACGAGATCGACTGCGCGGCAGAACGATTCATCCAAGCGTGCCGAAACGGATTCGAGCGCGCGGGCCTCCATCGCAATAATTTCTCGAGCGTAATTGAGTTGCTCGGAAGGAGATGCATTGGTGCCCAACGAGGGCTTGAAAATCGACAGTGCAGAATTCATAGGATCATCCTTGACTGGAAGTAGTGGCGCGCAATCCATGCGCGGCAGGTAATTTTAACGGGATTGGAAAATTGCCACAACGGAAGATGGCAATGCTAGCATTGCAGTAAGTATCGGGAAACTAAATGTTGGGGGTAGAGCAACATGGGAATTTGAAGGCGTAATGGTGATTAGACCACGCCCTTCGCCAGGCTCAGGGCGTGCCACCCATTTTGCACTAATTTCTCTTTAATTTTGTTACTTTCGTGCTTCGCGCACGAGGTGGCCGATTTCTGGCACGATGAGTTTTTCCATGGCTAGACGGACTGCGGCGGTCGATCCTGGCATTGATAGCAAAATGGTTTTGCCGATCAGTCCTCCGATGGCACGGCTGAGCATTGCGGCGGGGCCAATTTCTTCGTAACTGAGGACGCGGAAGATTTCGCCGAAGCCGGGCAAGGTTTTGTTGAGCAGGCCGCTGACGGTTTCAAACGTTTGATCGCGGCTGCCGACGCCGGTGCCACCAGTCATTAAAATGGCGTCGAGTTCCGGGGACTGGCGAAGTTTTTCGATGAGCGAACGAATTCGCGCCGGTTCGTCGGGGACAATTTCCCACGCTAAAATTTTGTGTCCTGCGGCGGTCATGGATTCGACAATTTTGCCGCCGCTGGTGTCGTTTTCTTTGGTGCGCGTGTCGCTAATGGTGATGACGGCGGCGGTGACAACTTGTGGTGCTTCGGCGCGGTGCTGTTGGGTGGAAGTGGACATGAAGGGTGAAGACGTGGAGAAAGGGAACGTGGCAGAAGGGGAGAAACGGTGATTTTAGCTGCGATTGTTTGGGATGGTTTAAGCGGAAATTCTCGCTGAAACCGATGATTTCCCCGGCACTTGGACAATGACTATACTAATAGAATATGGCAGCCATCGGGAGGCTCACTCCCTGTTTGTGAGCAACAATTTGTAGTGCGGGGTTGTGAACAGCGCTCGCCAGCTTGCCTTGCCGATGAAAGTTTTGAAAATGTTTGACCGATTCTGCCAATTCATTGCGCTGCTGGTGATGGGAATTTTTGCCGGCACAGCGACGTTTGCGCGCGGTGATGTTTACATTCTGACCAACGGCGGTCAAGTGCGTGGCGAATTGGTTAATCCTACCGAATCGCCGCGGCAGCAATATATCGTTCGCACCAACAGCGGCGCGACAGTGACGATCGATCGCAAACAGCTCAAGCAGATTGTGCCTCAATCGCCGGCCGAGCTGGAGTACGAAAAAATCCACCCGACGTTTCCCGATACGGCGAATGGTCAGTGGGAACTTGCCGAATGGTGCTTGAAAAACGCGCTGCCTAAGCAGCGCAATCTTGCGATGGAGCGTGTTATCGAGCTCGATCCGGATCATAAGCAAGCTCGCATGGGATTGGGCTACAGCCAACTTGAAGGCCGTTGGATTCAACGCGACGATTGGAAACGAGAACACGGCTACGTGCTGCACAAAGGAAAGTGGCGGCTGCCTCAGGAAATTGAACTGATCGAGGGCAAACGCCAAACCGAACTTGCTGAGAAAAAATGGTTTTTGGATATGCGCAAATGGCGCGGCTGGCTGGCGGATCCGTCGAGAGCCAAAGAGGCTGAGGAATCGTTGAAAGCGATTAACGATCCTGCCGCGGTGCCTGCACTGGTGAGAGCGCTGGATGAAGATGATAGCCAGCCGCTACGTTTGGTTTACGTGCAAGCGCTCGGGCGCATTTACACTCCGCCGGCGATTCATGCTTTGGCAGCTTTAGTGCTCGGCGATGCCGATCCGGAAATTCGTTTGAGCAGTCTCGACGAACTTGCAGAAAAACCACACCCGGACATCACGGCGAAATTTGTTCCTGTGCTACGCGATAAGAACAATGTTCGGGTGAATCGCGCGGGGGTGGCCTTGGGAAAACTGGGGGATAAGTCGGCGGTGCGTCCACTCATCGACGGGTTAATCACCGTTCATACTTATCATGTCACTTCCGGCAATTCGAATCCGAACAGCATCAGTACCGGCGTTGGCTCGGATGGATCTGGTGGATTGTCGATGGGCTCTAGCACACGTGTTGTCAAGCAAGAAATGCAAAACCAAGGAGTGCTTGACGCACTTGTGAATCTGACTGGTCAAAATTTTGACTTCGATGAAGTGGCCTGGCGAAACTGGTACGCCGCGCAAAATAAAGCGGCGAAGGTGAATTCGAGGCGAGACTAAGAAGCGATTAGCAATTAGCGATTAGCTTTTTGGTTTTGTTAGTAGCTTAGCCATCGCTTAACTGTGCCGGGCTCATTCCTACATCGACAATGCTGCAGGCTTGGATGACATTGAGTCCGAGCTGTTGTGCTTTTTCGACGACTTGTGGATCGTCGCTGCCGGGATTGAGCCAAAGTTCATCGCAGCCGCGCTGGGCGATTTCGTCGAGTGCTTGTAGGCCGATTGACGGCGGTAGATAAACGCTGATGCGATCGAGTTTGCCTGGCGGCACTTCGCTGAGATTGCGATAGGCGGAGAGCCCTTCGATCTCGCCTCCTTTAGGGTTCACTGGGTAAACGGTGTAACCCATCTGCCTGTGAGCGCGAAGCGATTTATTTCCGTATTTGGAACGATCGGCGCTAGCGCCGAGGATGACGACGGTGGGCATGGCGGAGAAGGGGCGAGGAATTAGGGGCGAGGGGCGAGAAAATGTTTGCAAACGACGTTAATTAAATTGCAGCTACCAATTTTATTTCACGCGCTGCTCAATTCTGCTTTCAAGCTGCCAGGCGCGGTTTGCGTTTGGTAAATGTCCATTCGCCGAGTACTGACAGGGCGATGCGGTCTTCGAGGTTCGGGCGGAAAACGGTGAGCAACATGAGCGGCAGGTACCACGCCATGTGAATGCCGCCGCCTAGCGGATGCCAGAATTGAGTGCCAACCATGACTGCGGCGGAACAACTCATGAGCGTGCCTAGGTTTTTTTGTGCCGGCCAGATGGCCAGCGTAACGCACATTGCGACAAAGGCCGCGAGGACAGGGATGCGATAAACCGGGTCGTTGAATGGCAGGCCCCAAAAGCCGTGCAGTTGATCTTGTTTGATGCGTGGGAAGATCCAGCCGAACATTTGCCGCAGGTCGGCCATGAACGAGCCACTTTCAGGGTTGAAATACAACACAGCCACCATGACGCCTAGTACTGCCATAACTCCGGAAACAAATCGCCACACGCCGCGCTGGGCATAAAACCCGCACCACAAGGGCAATAAAAACACAGCGTAATAGGTTGTGCCGACGGCGATTCCCATCAAAATGCCAGACACAAGCGGCCGCCGATACATGACGACGGTCCAAATCAAGATTGCTCCTGGAAGCGCATCATAAGCACGATCGGTATAAATCGCCGTGTAAGGGAGTAGCAAATACAAGACGGCGGCAGCAATGCCCGTTTTGATGTTGTCGAAATGCCGATAGCCGATGACGATCATGCCGGCAATGATTGCCAGGTGGGAGAAAATTGCAATCGTATGGGCGGCGTATAAACTTGCCTGATCGAAGGATTTAGTCTCCCCCATCGGTGAAGTGGTTTGTTTGCCGTCTGTCGAAAACAACAACCGTACCGGGGCTCGCCACAAGCGAATGAACCAAGGGAAACCGGGACCATAGCGCAGCAATGGTTCTTCGACTGTGGCGGATTCTTCGGTACTCGTTGCCGAAGCTTCTACTTTTTCTGGCGCCGGATCGGCTACAGCCGGTACGCCGGTGGAATCGGTCTTTGCGAGATTCGCGGTCGAATCATCGCCTGCGGTCGTGTTGCCGCTGGTATGAGTGACGATGCCATTGATGGAAGATTTGGACGGCTTTTCCGTGAGCACATTGGCGATCAGAAATAATAATAGCGCGCTGCCTAAAAATGTCAGACCACCAACCGATAAATTTGGCTCAAGCAGCGGGCGGCGAACCATCATTGGATCGAGAAGCAACCGGACAATGAACAAACCGCCGACGACAAACAGCCAAATGTATCCTGTCTGTTCGTAGCCAGGCAGATTCTTTTCTTGGCCGTAGATAACGAAGATCAGCCCTGGCGTCAGTAGAATCAGGCCGACCAAGTCGAGGTTTCGCACGCTCCATACCCGGCTGAACTTAAAGTACAGCGCAAGGATGAGCAGCGATGCCAGATAAGCCCATGATCCCGGCTTGATCCGTTCGTAATGAAGTAAAATTTCGTGCATTGCTTTTACGTCGGTTGAAGGAGGCGAATCCTTTCGCCATAGGCCAGCCAAAACACAGACTTCCGATCGGGGGAAAGGATTCCCCTCCTGCAACCGAGCAAACTTCTGGTGCCGGGGATGGCGTGCCGCTACGTCGTTACCTGGTTGAGAATCTTGATGAATGGGCGAAAGTTGGTTCGCCTATGGGCACAACCGCTAACACAACCCTGACATCTAGCTTGCCAAGATACGCAGAATTCGTAAGTTTGCAAGCCTTGCAGCCAGTGAGGGTTACGGCGACTTCGCGGGCTAAGCAGGGCCAAAACCGTTTCTGATATCCATCTCAATCCTGGCTATTTGTCGCCGTCACGAACTGCTGCGTCACGCCAAGTTAATACAAAAGTAGAGATAGAACTGGTTGGGGCCAGCCGTAACTTGTTATCAAGCCAGCTTTTGCATTGTGCTGGACGACTGCGATTGATGTTGCCCTGATGAGGTTTCGGTGGTTCGGATAATCACTTGAGACTCCAAACTGGAAGTAGCGCCGTTGCCTCGAAACGTGCCAACCGTCGGGGCGGCCGCCAAAGGATTTAATCCACTGGCAATCGCCACATGCTGATCGGCAACGGCTAAACCTTGGCCGGGGTCGAACCCACGCCACCCGGCACCGGGTAGGTAAACTTCAGCCCAGGCGTGCAAATGGCGATCACCGTCGTCATCGAGTGCCGCCTGGTAGCCGCTGACAAACCGGGCGGCCAATCCAACCGAACGGCAAGCTTCGATAAATAGCACAGCTAAGTCTCGGCAGGAGCCAGCACGGTTCGCCAGCGTGATGTTCGCTGGCAGCGCTTCACCTTCTGGCCGAATCTCACGCCGGAAGCTTCCCGCGATCCATCCACTAAGCTTGGTGAGAAACACAATGGTTTGCCGTTCAGCACCGGTAAGAATTTCGTTGGCGAATCGTGCCACTTCTCCATCGGGTGGTTGTTCGGGCTTTTGGTAAGGAGCCAGCGCAGCACAAATTTCTGGACGATATCGAATCGGTAATTCCACTGCTCCGGATTCCAGCAAATAGTCGAAAGGATTTGACCGCAGTGTTTCAACGACCGTATTCGTTGTGATAAGCAGCGTGCAAGTGGGACCATTGAACCAGCACTGAGCGGCAATATTACCTTCGACATCAAGGTACTCGCTCAATCCGGCTGTAGCAGGATCGATCGATAGGTGATACCGAATCAGCCGCTGTGAAGCATCTTCGCGCGGCCGCAACCGAACGGTAAACGGTTCGCAGAATACCGCTTTGCTGTAGCGATAGCGTGTGGTGTGTTTAATGTGGAAAAGCATGGTAGGCGGTAAGCAGTATGTGGTACGCGGTGGGCAAAAAAGCTAGTGTCATTCGTCACTGCCTACTGCCTACCGTCTACAGCATACACTCACCCGCTAATCGGTATCGTGTGTTTGCTGTGGTGATCTAACTGCACAAATGCCTTGTCGACCCATTGCGAAGGTAGCTCGTTGAGCGAGGCGCGCAAGCGTTCTTGCCACCATTGGCAGCTTTCAGCCAAATCGGTTTTTTCGTAGCGACAGGTTGTCATTTCTCGGGCACCGGTTTCGAACAGTACGACGTCCAGTGGGAAATCTACCGACGTACTGCTAATGCGCGTGCTATCGAACGCTAAGGAACCCACTTTGAGCGCGAGTTGCATCGTATCGGCGTATTTCAGCGTGCGGTCGAGAATTGGCTTGCCGTAGCCCGTTTCGCCGATAATACAGTATGGGGTGCCGGGGCCGATTTCCACCCAATTGCCCTGCGGGTAAAGCAGATACAACTTGTGCTCACGATCGTGCTTCATCTGTCCGCCGACGAGCGCGTGAAAATTGAAATTGAATTTACTCGCCTCAAGCGCGTCTTTGTCTTCGGCTGCTGTTCGTCGTGTTTGGGTCGCCAAAGCATTGACGGCTTTGTGCAGCCGATCAAATTCGGTAGGTGATTCGTCGAGCACTTCTTCGAAGTAGGTAATCACCTTATCTCGCACGCTACGCAAACCGGAGGTCATCACAAACAATGGGTGGCCCGCATGTTGAAATACCGAAAGCTTGCGAGCTGTAATGCACTCGGCCCCGGAAGTGATGCGCGTATCGGCAATACCGACCAGGCCTTCTTGAACTTTCATGCCTAAGCAAAATGTCATGGGATGACTCTTGAGATTGTTAAGTCTAAAAAACTCAGATGAACACGGATGAAATCAGATGAACACAGATTGGAAATTACGGACTAGGCGGCAAATATCCCTTATTTCTACCTTAGGCTTCTTATGCGTGTTTATCTGTGTTATCTGGACGATCCATTTACTGCCCCGGATTGTGTTTATTGATCGGCGTTCCCGCCAGTGGCCGTTGGGCGAAGAATGTGGTGTGGATTGCTTCGCCTACTAAGTTTAGCTTGGTTTGGAAGCCGTCGATAAATTCGTGGAGTCCTTGATCAATGATATCGCTGATTTGGGCATAGTCGAGTTCCGAGCGTAACTGCCCAAGGCGGCGTTCGGCCTGATTGCGAAACGTGATCGGCGGTGTTCCAGTAATCGCGTGCAACGATTCTTCCGCTCCTCGCAAGCAAAAGCGCAAAGCCCGTGGAAATTCTCCGTCCAGGATTAAAAATTCGGTCACTTCGTTCGGTGTAATTCGCCCGTGACGCTTGCGATACATTTCCAAGGCACTGGCCGACTTGAGCAAAGCCGCCCATTGAATGGCATCGAGCGGAGTGCCGACGTCGCTCACCTCGGGCAATAAGATAAAGTATTTCACGTCTAAAATGCGAGATGTCTTGTCAGCCCGTTCCAGCAGTCGGCCCATTTGGGCAAAATGCCAAGCTTCTCCACGCAGCATCGTGGCTTCCATAATGCCGACAATAAGCTGTCCTTTGCTTTTGATTTGACTGAAAAACTCAAACGGATTATCGGCCGCTTTACCGTTGCGGGAGGCATCCATCACCATCAAGTAGAACTTGTTGAGTTCTTCCCACACTGGGGCGGCGATGATTTCACGAACGGTGCGAGCATTCTCCCGGGCAAATTTCAAGCATGACAAAATGGAGTTGGGGTTTTCTTCGTCGAACGTGAGCATACGCACGGCATTTTGTTGAGTTGCCGTTCCGTAGCGTTCATAGAAGCGTTCGTGATCGCCGGTGGTGTAGATGAGCGGATCCCATTGATTTGCGAGCGTCCCGCCCAGGTCGAGTATGAGGTTCAAATTCACATCGACAAACCGCGCAGCATTCTCTGCCCGCTCGATATAGCGGCTCATCCAGAAAACGCAATCGGCAACGCGGGAGAGCATGGGCTAGTTGAACCACAGAGGCACGGAGACTCGAAGAGGAAAACGGCCACTCTGAAATGCCTCACGCCAAGGCGCCAAGGCGCAAAAGAATTTGACAGAAGCAAGTGTTGAAGCATCCCATTTGATCATGTTTTTCACACCTTTGTAGCTTCGCGTGATTTTTATCGTTCTTTCTCTGCGGCGAAGATTCTACGTTGAAAGGGCAATTGATTTTTGTTTCTGGCC
>CAZIGP010000122.1:0-9231 GCA_964538425.1 uncultured Pirellulales bacterium
AAAGCCGCAGCCGATTCCTCGATCCCTCCGCAGCCTGCACGAGAACTGAAGTTACATTGGACCGAAGGCGAAGACTTGCCCTGGCTCTCCTTGACTTGGTACGAGAAAGAGCCAGCCCAGCCAGATTCGAACAAAAACAAATCTCCCGAGCGATTATCGGAAGCGGCCCGTAAAAATCAAAAGTGATCTCAATCGCCCATCCGCTTGAGCGATATTTCTTGCCGAAATTCACTTCCGCTTCGATCATCCGTGACAGAGTTCCCGCGCCAGGGCTAGAGAGAATGTCTCACATTTCCGATACTTTGCCTACACAGAGCCATACTTCAACAATCAGAATATGCTAGCGGCATAGTTCGAGTACCAGGCGATAAGTCTCTATGGCCTTGATCACCGTCAATCAACTTTGTATCGGATTTCGTGGTCCACTCTTGTTAGACCATGTTTCCTGCCAAATCGAAGCAGGTCAACGAATTGGGCTGCTTGGCCGTAATGGCGCGGGTAAGACCACGTTCTTGCGAATTTTAAGCGGGGAGGTGGAGCCCGATCATGGCGAAGTTAGTTTTGCGCCTGGAACCTCGGTCTCGTTGCTTCCGCAAGATGTGCCGCTGGGCCTCGCGGGGCGAGTAATCGATGTTGTGATCAGTGGCAGCAAAAACGTAGAACCAGAAGCCGATTGGCAGGTTGAACAGCGAGCGGCTCATTTGCTCTTAAGCATGGAGTTGCCGGCGGAGGTAGCTTTCGAATCCCTTTCTTCAGGCATGAAACGCAGAGTTTTGCTGGCTCGCGCACTAGTATCCACCCCCGATGTGCTGCTGCTCGACGAGCCAACGAACCATCTCGACATCGACGCGATCACGTGGCTCGAAGATTTCCTCAGCCGTTATCGCACGACTTTGATTTTTGTAACGCACGACCGCCGTTTTTTGCAAAAGCTGGCCACGCGCATTTTAGATATCGATCGTGGCCGGCTATTCGATTGGTCATGCGATTACGAAACGTTTCTAATCCGCAAGACCGACGCTCTGGCTGCCGAGGAAAAGCAAAATGCCTTGTTCGATAAACGATTGGCTGAGGAAGAAGTTTGGATTCGACAAGGCATCAAGGCCCGGCGGACTCGCAACGAAGGGCGAGTCCGTGCGCTGGAACAAATGCGGCGAGTGCGCAGCCAGCGTCAAGCGCCGACATCGAAGGTGCAACTCGAAATTCAAGAAGGGCAGCGCAGCGGAATGCTGGTTGCCTCTGCGGATACCATCGAGTTTTCCTATGGCGAAAAGCCAGTCTTCCGCGATTTTTCCATCAACATCATGCGCGGCGACAAAATCGGCATCATCGGCGGCAACGGCGCGGGAAAGACCACTCTCTTGCGAGTCCTGCTCGGTCAATTAACACCGCAGTCAGGCTCCATTCGGCTCGGAACCAATTTGCAAATCGCATACTTCGATCAGTTGCGCCAGCAGCTTCATGAAGAACGGTCCGTCCAGGAGAACGTCGGAGACGGCTACGAGACGGTGCAAATCAACGGCCGCCCGCGGCACATCATTGGCTATTTGCAAGACTTCCTATTTAGTTCTGAGCGGGCACGCACCCCAATCAAGTTTCTATCGGGCGGCGAACGCAACCGAGTTCTATTGGCTAAGCTATTCACAAAACCAGCCAATGTAATTGTGCTCGACGAGCCGACGAATGACTTGGATGCTGAGACGCTCGAACTACTCGAAGAACGGCTCGTACAATTCGAAGGAACTGTCTTACTCGTCAGCCACGACCGAACTTTTCTCAACAACATCGCGACCAGCACAATCGTCTTTGAAAACAACGGCGTCCGCGAGTACGTCGGCGGCTACGACGATTGGCTCCGTCAGCGCGCAGCTTCATCAGAAATTTCGTCACCTGCAAAATCAGCTAACACAAAAAAATTCTCTGGTCCGCCAGAAAAATCAGCTTCACAAAGTTCTGCCGCTCCGCCGCAGGCCGAAAACAACCGCAAACGCAAGCCCTCGTTCAAAGAGCGCCAAGAGCGCGACGCTTTACCAGGAATAATTGAAAAAATCGAAACCGACTTGGCCGTTCTTCACGCCAAAATGGCACAGCCCGAATTCTATCAGCAATCGCGCGAACTAATCGCTGCCGAAGCCACTCTCTTAAAAGAACTCGAAACCCAATTGGCGGGCGCATATCAACGGTGGGAAGAACTAGATCAATTTGCCGAGTGAGCTATTTTGGTGGCCACATCTATCTCTCCCTCTCCTTCGAGATAATAAAAACGTGCTCGGTAAGAGGAAAACCGCTGAACTACCCTGATTTTCTCCGCTTGAAAGCTGGCCCTATATTCTTAAAATAACGGGTTCCCCAGAACTGCAAAGGCTTGCTTATTCAATGACTACTCCTACAGCGATTGCTGGTTACTTAGCGCTATTTACTGCGTTCGGGATCATTTTTCTTTTCGTGCACTTGGTAATGGGCAAGTTTTTGCGGCCCAAGGCGCCTAATCCCGAAAAGCTAGAAATCTACGAATGTGGTGAGCCGACAATCGGTTCCAGCTTTGTGCAGTTCGATATTCGGTTTTATGTCGTCGCGCTGCTCTTCATTATCTTTGATGTCGAAGTCGCATTTTTCTTTCCCTGGGCGAATGTCTTCGGCAAAGCAACCAACTTAAAGGCCGAAAGCTTGGTAGTGGTGCAGGAAGCAAAATCCGCAGCCGGAGCAGAAGCGGTACTCACGCCTGCTGCCGCCGGCCTGTATCGCGAACTGGGAGTGCCAGCTTCAGCGGTACCACAAGCCAGCGATTTAGGTGAGGCAGCCAAAGGCCTTACTCCAGCCGAAGCTACGACCGAAGCAATTCATTCTTCGGCCGATACATTAGCACGACTGGCGATGATCGATATCGTTGTGTTCTTTGCAGTCTTAATGGTTGGCTTTGCCTACGTATGGCGACGAGGCGATCTCGATTGGGTCCGCGCTGTCTCAGCAGAAAGAGCCGAAGCAAACCCAACTCGCACGCCCCCAAGCATGGCGCTAGAACGCGAACCCGCTTTATCGGCTTAACTAATTTCTGAACCCTGAACCCTGAACCCTGCTCAATGCGTGGCCAATCGTTCTTAGACCGACTGAAATCAAAGTTCGGCGATAAAATTTCCGGATCCAATCTCGAAGCGCTCGACCCTTGGATCGAAGTCGCGCCTGAAGCGCTCGTTGAAGTGGCCATCTACCTGCGTGACGAACCCGACTTGCGGTTTAATATGCTCAACTGTATCACGGGCATTGATTACTTCGAGCCGGATGCAAAAAAAGCAGCCAAAGTCACATGGCAGCCACATACAGAACTGGTTTACCATCTCTGGAGTGTTCCCAATCGCATCAGTTTGGTGCTTAAGGTCATGTTGCCGCGGTGGAAGAATGATGAGTCTGGAGAGCTCCCAGAAGTGCCCAGCGTTAGCGACGTGTGGCGAACCGCCGATTGGCACGAACGAGAAGTGTTCGACCTTAGTGGCATTCGATTTGTTGGCCATCCGGCCCTGCGTCGCATTCTTTGCCCGGAAGATTGGGTCGGTCATCCGCTGCGAAAAGACTACGAAATGCCGCTGGAATATCACGGCATTCGCAACCGATAATCCGTAGTGGTCGCATTTCCTGCGTTATCATCCGGAATAGTTCGACAAATTGCGGCAATCTGACCGCTCCTGCCCATATCTGCTAAAATAAAGTAGCAGGCACGGATGAATGTGGGGTAATCATCTTCAAGGATTTCTCCCTGCTTATCCATCAGTTAACTCGGTGACCACTCGTTTCGCTCTGAATTCCTTATGATGCGCAAGCTAAAATCAGGTGGTGGTTGGCAGGCAATTTGGTACACGTGGCGCAAAGGCCGCGAAGCAGGTGGCATTTGGAAGCTCTGGAAGGCCATGCGCACCAAAAATGCTTGCAAAACCTGCGCGCTCGGCATGGGCGGCCAGCTTGGCGGCATGGTCAACGAAGGCGGGCACTTCCCCGAGGTATGCAAAAAGTCGTTGCAAGCGATGGTGGCGGACATGCAAGGCGCCATCAAGCCCGATTTTTTCTCGACCTACTCGATTGCCCAATTGCAGCAGTTTACCCCGCGCGAGTTGGAAGTTTGCGGACGCATTACTCAACCGCTGCTGCACCGACAGGGAGAAGACTATTACCAACCGATTTCGTGGGATGAAGCGGTTGCAAAAATTGTCGGCAAGTTAACAGCGACCGCAGCGAACGAAACGTTTTGGTACTTCAGCGGCCGTTCCTCCAATGAAGCCGCGTTTCTCTTGCAATTATTCGCTCGCCTGTACGGCACTAACAATGTGAATAATTGTAGTTACTATTGCCATCAAGCCAGTGGCGTCGGTTTGACAAGCGCCCTAGGCAGCGGTGCCGGCACGGTTCAATTGCACGATGTCGAAAATGCAGATTTGGTGTTTCTCATCGGCGGTAACCCGGCCAGCAACCACCCGCGCCTCATGCGTTCGCTCATGACGGTGCGGCGTAAAGGCGGCCAAATCATCGTAGTAAATCCTGTCGTTGAAACAGGTCTTGTCAACTTCAAAGTTCCCAGCGATGTGCGCAGTTTGCTCTTCGGCACCGAAATCGCCAACTTGTACGTGCAACCGCACATCGGCGGCGACTTGGCGCTAATCACCGGTGTGGCCAAGCGTATTTTAGAAATCAATGCGCACGACGAAAAATTTTTGAGCTATTTCTGCGAAGGGTGGCCAGAACTGCGCGCACGCCTGCAATCCGTCGATTGGAAAGAAATCGTGGAAAAGTCTGGCGTATCGCGCGATCAAATTAATGAGATCGCTCGCCGTTACGCCGGTGCAAAAAACGTAATTTTCGCTTGGACCATGGGCATCACTCATCATGTCCACGGCGTCCAGAATGTGCAGTCCATCGCTAATTTGGCCTTGATGCGCGGCATGGTCGGCAAACCAAACTCTGGTTTGTTGCCAATTCGCGGCCACTCCAACGTGCAAGGCATCGGCACCGTCGGCGTCACGCCAAAATTGAAAGACGCGGTGTTCGAACGCCTCCAGTCGCATTTTGGTGTGAAATTACCGACCGAGCCAGGCCTCGACACCATGGCTTGCATGGAAGCCGCTACCAAAGGCATGCTCAAATTCGGCTGGTGCCTCGGCGGTAATTTATACGGTTCGAATCCTGATGCCACCTATGCTCAAAATGCGTTGAGTAAGCTCGATCTGCTCGTATATCTCAACACCACGCTCAACACCGGCCACGCCTACGGCTTAGCAAAAGAAACCATTATCTTGCCGGTGCTCGCTCGCGATGAAGAGCCGGAAGCGACCACGCAAGAGTCGATGTTCAGTTATGTTCGGATTAGCGATGGTGGCCCACGGCGGCACGAAGGCCCGCGCAGCGAAATTCAAATCGTTGCTGACCTCGCAAATCGAGTGTTCTCAAACACCAAGCCGATCGATTGGAGGGGAATGGAACACGCCTCACGCATTCGTGAATCGATCAGCCATATCGTGCCTGGGCTGGAAAACATTGCCGAAATTGATCGCACTAAGCAAGAGTTTCAAATCCCAGGCCGCACCTTTTACGAGCCAAAGTTTCCCACCTCCAGCGGTAAGGCAAAGCTATTTACGCACGACTTACCCAGCATCGCCGGTGAAAGCGAAAAATCGAACGGCCATCTGCGGCTAATGACCGTGCGTAGCGAAGGCCAATTCAATACCGTTGTCTATGAAGATTACGATTTGTATCGCAATGTTGAACGGCGAGATGTAATTCTCGTTCACCCCGACGACATCGCCCGCCTTGGTCTGCAACCAGAACAGCGGGTAACCATTCGTAGTGAAGTCGGCTCGATGCACAATATCATCCTGCGTGCATTTTCAGACATCCGTGCCGGCAACGTGTTGATGTATTATCCTGAATCAAATGTATTAGTTCCGCGCACCTTAGATCCGCAATCGAAAACCCCTGCATTCAAAAATGTGCTGGTAACTATTTCACCCTTTGTGGCCGCCCCGCATCCATTTAGCGATGCTGCTCGTGGCGGACTGAAAACCGCACTCATGAATCCCGGTGGAACTGCAACCGACGAAGTCGGCTCACCGACTGCTGAAAATGGCCATACCGCTGAAAACGGCGATGTCAAAGTGACCGCCGCCCCTGGCCACAACACCCGTGGTTCGATGCGGTCTTGCTAAATGGCTCGGCTTCTGCACTCAGTTCCACTTGTTGCTGCCCGCGATTGTTGCTTGTTATATTAAACAGTCGCTCGAACTTCCCACCTTTTGTCCTCCCGCACTTTTTTCTTTCGAGGAACTCCATCAATGTCCCACGCACTCCACCGTCGTGATTTATTGAAATCATCTGCGGCGCTACTCGCGGGTGGAGTATGGGCTGGTTCGATGAGTCGTTCATTGGCCGCCGAGTCTCCCAATGAAAAACTGAACGTTGCGGTCATTGGTTTGGGTGGTCAAGGCAAAGCCAATTTAATAGGTGTCGGGTCGCAAAACGTAATTGCTCTTTGCGATGTTGACGACAAACGCGCCGGCAAAGCCTATGAAGACAATCCGCAGGCGAAAAAGTTCTACGATTTTCGCGAAATGTTCGACAAGCTCGAAAAACAAATCGATGCCGTCGTCATTAGCACGCCCGATCACACGCATTTCCATCCCGCTTATTGGGCGCTCCAGCGAAGCAAGCATCTGTATCTAGAAAAACCCATGTGCAAAAGTGTGTGGGAAACTCGCAAAATCACCGACATGGCTCGTGAGAAAAATGTGGCCACGCAACTCGGCTCTCAGCGCCATGCCATGCCCGGCTTGCGAGCCGGCGTAGAAGTCGCACATTCCGGCGTGCTTGGCAACATCACCGAAGTCTATTCCTGGGTCGATAGCAAGCGAGGCATGCCAAAGATTGGCGCAGCAGAGGCCGTGCCATCGAACTTGAAGTGGGATCTGTGGCTTGGTCCTGCGAAAGAACGTCCTTACCGCGCTGGCTTAGCTCCTTACGATTGGCGCTTCTGGTGGGATTTCGGCACAGGCGATGTTGGCAACTGGGGCTGCCACATTTTGGATATTCCTTTTTGGGCGCTGGATTTGAAGTATCCAAGCAAAGTAGAACTCACAGCAGGTGGCGAGCCCGACGCCGATCGCACGCCGAAAATGACCTTCAGCACCTACACCTTCCCGGCCAACGAAAAGCGCGGGCCGATTCGCCTGACCTGGGGCCAAGGCCGGCCGTCGATTTTAGTGGAAAAAGGTTTGACTGCCGATGTTACGGAAGACATGAATAACTTGTTTATCGGCAGCGAAGGCATGCTGCTCACGGGGTTCAAGTCGTGGAAGCTTTATCCCGAAGCAAAGTTTGCTAGCTATAAAGCGCCGCAGACTTTCGCCCCTTCGCCAGGATTTCATCAAGAATGGATCAATGCTTGCAAAGGTGGCCAGCCGGCCACCTGCCACTTCGATTACTCCGGCCCGCTGGCCGAAGTGGCAGTACTCGGCAACGTTGCCTTCCGCGCCCAAGGCGGATTCGATTGGGATGTGGCCAACCTGAAACCAATCGGCAATCCCGCCGCCGAACAATATTTGAAGAGCTACTTCCGCAAAGGCTGGGATGTGTGACTTAGTAATTCCTTCAGGTGCACCTCCACACATCCGGCCAGGATGCCCGGGTTGTAACCTCCTTCCAGCACGCTGACGATGCGGCCGTTGGCATGTGTATCGGCAACTTTTTGCACGGTTTGCGAAAGCTCGGCGAAGTCTTCAATTTCCAGTCCAAGCGAGCCCACGGGATCGTCGCGGTGGGCGTCGAACCCCGCGCTGACCATCACTAATTGCGGCCGCAGCTTATCGGCGAATTTTTCCAGTGCCATCGTAAAGCGTTTCAAATAGTCGTCGCGCTCGATGCCCATTTGAATGGGTAGATTCACCGTCATTCCTAAACCGGCGCCGCTGCCGGTTTCGTCCACATCGCCCGTGCCAGGATAAAACGGCCAGCGATGAATCGAAAGGAAGCCAATCTGCGGGTCGGTCCAAAACATGCCTTGCGTACCGTTCCCATGATGCACATCCCAATCGACGATGAGCACCCGATCAATTTGGTGCTCCGCGGTAGCTACCCGAGCGCCAACCGCTACGTTATTAAACAAGCAGAACCCCATGGCGCTGCGCTCCAAGGCATGATGCCCTGGCGGTCGCACCAAACAGAGCGCGTTTTTTTCTTCGCCACGGACAACTCGATCGACCGCATCTGCCACAGCACCAGCAGCAAGCCGAGCCACATCGTACGAGGCAGGGCTAACCACCGTATCCGCTTCAATCCGCCCGCCGCCATGCTGGGTGAATTCTTCGACTTGAGCAATATATTCGTGTTTGTGAACGCGCGCTAATCGTTCGATCGAAATTGGCTGCCAATCAACCTGTCGGCACTGGTCGACCAGTGACTGCCGTTCCAAATGCCGCATCACTTGCGTAAGCCGCTGGGCGCGTTCTGGATGCGTCCCGGTTTGATGATCGAGAAACCGCTCGTGGTAATAAAGCAGAGTCATTGTAAGTAAAGCTGAAGCCAGTCTAGTAATTCAATGTCGGAGGCGAATCCATTTGCCGACCGCAGTGCCAATCGATTGTCTACTCATGGGTCACCAATCAAAATCTTGAGCCAGCAAAGCACTTGTCGCAAGGTCTTTCAGGCCGGCAAATTTTGTCCGATTCGCAAGCAAAATGTCCAAGAACTGCTTCATTTCATACTTGACTGGGATTGCGAATAGCCGTCAAATTACGTGGAGTTGGTCGGGGCGGCTTTTGTAGACGTCATTCCAATTCGATCAACCTCGTAGACAATCTTTTTGGTTTACCATCCGTTTTCCGTGAAGGAGTGATCCATGAAAGCGCGAGTAACTTTAGCATTGGCGTTGGCTGCAATTAGTTTCATTGGTGTGGCGATTGCTGCCGATCAAAAACTTGGCAAAGACGTAAAGTGCCCCATCTCGGGCAAAGCAGTGAATCCAGATGCGACGGTAGAGTTTGAAGAATGCAAAGTCTATCTCTGTTGCAATAATTGTCCCAAGGCGTGGGAAGCAGATAAAGATCATTCGAAGTATGGCGCTAAAGCCCATCTCCAAATGGTACAAACAGGCCAATTAAAACAAACCGCATGTCCGTTTAGCGGCCGGCCACTGAAAAGCGATACGGCTGTCGAAATTGAAGGCGTCAAGGTTGAGTTCTGCTGTCCCAACTGCAA
>CAZIGP010000123.1:0-9199 GCA_964538425.1 uncultured Pirellulales bacterium
GTCTGCGGTATTAAGCTGCCAGCCGGGTTGAAGGAAAGTGACCAATTGGCTGAGCCAATTTTCACACCAGCAACCAAAGAAGAAAGTGGGCACGACATCAATATTTCGTTCGAGCGAATGGTTGAAATTGTCGGACGGGATATTTCCGAGGAACTTCGCCGTCGCAGCTTAGATATTTATCGCCGTGGCGCTGAACTTGCCCGCAAGCGCGGCATCATTATCGCGGATACCAAGTTTGAATTCGGCCATATCGGTGACGAATTAATTCTCATTGATGAAGTCCTGACGCCCGATAGCTCTCGATTCTGGCCGGCAAGCCAATATCAACCTGGCCGCGGCCAACCATCGTTTGACAAACAATTTGTCCGTGATTGGCTTGAAACCACTACTTGGGATAAAAATAGCCCACCGCCATCGCTTCCCGACGATGTAGTTACCCGCACGCGAGAAAAGTACATCGAAGCGTATGAGCTTGTCACCGGTCAGAAATTTGCGTGGCGATAAGCAAATTTGGGCCATTATTTAGGGTGTTTTGGCTCGCCGTAGCCGATCTACCTTCGTTTTCAACTGCAAAGTACAATTAGGTAAATCGCGATAATAGTGCGCGCACACCAATTGACCTAACTCTATTACTATTAGGATGTTGCGTTACCTTACCGCCGGTGAATCGCACGGCAAGGCTTTAATTGCCTTGGTCGATGGCTTTCCGGCCGGCGTGACCATTGATACTGCCCCGATCGATGTCGAATTACGTCGGCGGCAAGGAGGCTATGGCCGCGGCGGGCGGCAACGTATTGAGACCGACACGGTCGATATCCTCAGTGGCATTTGGCGCAACACAACGCTTGGGAGCCCCATTGCGTTGCAAGTAATCAATAAAGATTACAAGCTGGAGCGGCTCGAAGATTTGGAACGCCCGCGTCCCGGCCATGCCGATTTAACCGGGGCAGTCAAATATCTTGGGTCGATTCGAGGCGTGCTTGAACGAGCCAGTGCTCGCGAGACCACCGTGCGAGTTGCAGCCGGAGCACTAGCAAGCCAATTGCTCAAAGAATTTGGCATTACAACGTTGGGGTACATTGTAGAAATCGGCAACGTGAAAATTGCACCATTGTCGGGAAACATCGAAGACCACTGTAAGTTGCGAGATCAAAGCGAGGTTTATTCGCTCGATCCCGGTAAAGACGAAGAAATCAAAACACTGATCGATGCTTGTGGCAAAGAAGGAGACACGCTAGGCGGAATTGTTGAAGTTCGTGTCGAAGGTCTGCCTTTCGGCCTCGGCTCCCACACGCAATGGGATCGTAAGCTTGACGGTCGCTTGGCGCAAGCTGTGATGTCGATTCAAGCAATCAAAGGCGTAGAAATTGGTCTGGGATTCGAAGCAGCACGCCGACGTGGATCCCAAGTACACGATCCAATCCAATATGATGAATCGCAACGTAGCAAACCGAATCTAGGCTTTGTCAGACCGACCAATAATGCTGGTGGGCTAGAAGCCGGCATGACCAATGGCCAGCCGCTTATTGTTCGCGCCGCGAAGAAGCCGATCAGCACATTGCGAAAGCCGCTGGAGTCGATCAACATGAAGACACACCAGCCTCAAAATGCCGAATATGAACGTAGCGATGTTTGTGCCATTTCGGCAGCTAGCGTGATTGTAGAAAATGTGGTGGCCTTTGAAGTGGCTGCAGCATTAGTTGATAAATTTGGCGGTGATAGTCTCGCCGAAATGAAGGCCCGCTATGAGTTGTTTTTAAGAATGGCAAGAGAGCGGTGAAAAAGGCAAAAACAAACGGCATGGGTGCTGTTTTGCGAGTTGCTAACCGCTGATTGCTGATCGCTTTGCCGAGAGACACGGATGTTTCCTCTACTACACGATCGCACGCGACGAAGGTTGTGTCGCGGCTTGTTCTTGTTATTCGGCTTATTGCCGACCAGCGTCGTGTTGGCATGGAGCGCCGTCATCAACGGCGAAAGCTATCAGGCTGCTTTTTGTCAAAAAGTTTCAAGTGCAATTGGCTGTGATGTGCAAATCTCTAGCCTTTCTTACAAGCGGCCGGAAATTATTCTACTAGATGGTTTGCAACTTGTTGACCCGGAAACCTCCGAAGTTCTATTCAGTTCTCAGCATACAGAAATTCGTCAAGACGAAGAATCGATATCGATTATCGTATTCAAGCCTGAACTACAAGTTTCTCATTGCAACTGGTGGTACCCTATTCTCGAACGTCGCCTGCGATTGAATAAGAAAAGCCCTGCGATTCACCTCAGCGCTGCTGAAATCATCTTGAGTTGGCAAAAAGAAAAGCAAACGCTGAAAGATTGTACTGTCGATTTTAATTCGTTCGACCAAGGTAACCGTGCACAAATAACTTTTTGTATCAGCGATGCACCTTCTTCTCCTATTCAATTACAATTCGATCGATTTAACCCCCAGCAACCAAATTCAAAGGGTCGGCCAACTTCTTCGTTTGAATTGAATACAGGTGCTACCCCCCTGCCCTGCTCGCTATTGGCAGTCGCATTGGAACGTGAAAACCCCTTCGGCTCACAAAGCACATTCCAAGGCATCATGCGAGGCAACGATAGTCCGACGGGTTGGTTTGTTGAAATCGTGGAAGGTTTTATCAACCAAATTGATGTTGCCTCGCTGGCTTCACGATATTTTACGGGAGACTACACAGGCATAGCTCAAATTGAACTTCGGCACGCCTTATTTCATCGTGGGCAAGCCGAACAACTTGAATGCATGATTAAGGCTGGCAGAGGATCTGTCAGCCAGAATGTTTTGGAAGCCGGCAAAGATGCGTTGAGATTACGTGAAAGAATCCATGGGCAACAATCATCTGGCATTGTTCAATTTGATCAATTCGCGGCAGAGTTCAAACTGATGAATGCTGGCTTGGCCATTTTCGGGCGTTGCGACGGATTCCAAGACGGCACCTTATTACAGCGGCAGAATGAATCCATTTTGTTGCAGCCTGGCGGGCCATTAACACCATGGTGGCGTTGGTAGATCAATTCTGCTAATTTTCGGCACCTCTTCGGCCTATTATAAAGTTGCGAGATACTTACTTTGCCTATGCATGAAGTTTGCGTGTTAGTGATTGGCAATCTGCTGGGCGCTCATTAAGCTGGCGATATGAATACCGACTTAACTTCCCGCATGAATTGCGCTTGTGAACTGGCACGCGAAGCCGGCGAGTTGACGCTACGATATTTCCAGCGAGATGACTTGCAAATCGATCTGAAAAGTGACGATTCCCCCGTAACCATTGCAGACCGCGAAGCGGAGCAACTTCTTCGAAAGCATATTGCTGCCGCATTTCCGCAAGATGGCATTTTAGGAGAAGAATTTGGCGAACAAGCCGGCAGCTCCGGTTATCGATGGATCCTTGACCCGATCGACGGTACAAAGTCTTTTATTCATGGCGTGCCATTGTATTCGGTGCTCATCGGTATTGAGCACGAAAACGAAAGCCGAATTGGCGTTATCAACATTCCGCCTCTGGAAGAGATGGTTTATGCAACCGTAGGGCAAGGAGCTTGGTACATCCAGGGTAAAAGTGCACCAAAGCGGATACGAGTTTCTCAAAAGAAAACGCTTACAGAAGGATTGTTTCTAACCAGTGAACCAGCAAATTTCACGCAACGAGGTGCCTGGCCATTCTATGAAAGGCTTTGCGCCACGGCAAAAATTTCTCGAACGTGGGGTGATGCTTACGGTTACCTGCTCGTTGCAACAGGTCGCGCGGAAGTCATGGTCGACCCCATCATGAATGTTTGGGATGCTGCAGCACTCCTGCCAATTATGCAAGAAGCTGGTGGTACCTATACCGATTGGAAAGGCCAACCAACAATCCATCATGGCGAAGGCATCGCCACGAACGGATTGGTTTTGAATGAAGTTTTACGTCTGGTGTGATGCCGTGGAACTAAGGCGAAATCTGCAAGGCCGGCCCTCGCCGCTTACTACGTTGCCTTGTTCGTGGCAGCTTCATGACGGTTGGACTTACATCGCGCACCTCCATTGCAGGAGGCTCAGAAAACTCTTTGACTAATTCGTCATGGTGTAAATCATTGATCGAATTAACAATCTTGTCTGGACGAAATGCATACTGTGTTAAGTCTTCTTGTCGCGTGCCGCCACTAAGGACCAAAATCGTTTTGTAATCGAGTTGTACACCGCCTTGAATGTCGGTTTCCATCGTGTCGCCTATCACAATGGTTTGTTCCGAATTCAGTCCCAATTCCTTACGTGCGGCGCGAAACATTAACGAACTGGGTTTACCGACGCTGAAGGCCTTAATGCCTGCGGCAGCTTCCAGCATTGCTACGGTAGCACCGCATCCAGGTCGGGTGCCATTGTTGGTTGGGCAATTTGGGTCGAGATTTGTTGCCACCAACTTGGCGCCGCCCAAAATCATTCGCAGCGCTGCTTCGACCATTTCAAAGTTCAACGTGCGTCCTTCTCCAACGACAACATAATCAGGGTCTTTGTCGACGATCGAATAACCATTGCTGTGCAATGCATTCAACAGCCCTCCTTCTCCGATCACAAAAGCGGTGCCTCCTGGTTTCTGCCGCGCCAGAAATCGAGCTGTGGCCATTGCGCAGGTAAACACGTGCTCTTCTTCGACTTCGATCCCCATTCTATCTAGTTTTGTAGCGACGTCGCGCCGGGTCCATTGGCTGTTGTTCGTAAGAAACATAAACGGGATTTTGCTTTCCCGCAGTTCACGAATAAATCGGTCGGCACCCGGAATGAGTTGGTGTCCGCGATAGATCACACCATCCATGTCGATCAGATAACCGTACATTCAAATAACTCCTCTAGTTGTTCCAACGGAAACTTGTGGCTCAAAAGCAATTCCTTCTGCAAAATAAGATTTCGCAGTTCGCAAATTCGGTAGAGTGGCAGTTTGAATCCTAGCCAATTTGTGTTAGGCAGATATTTCGCGACGGCTGCAAGCAGGTAGGCATTTTGTAGGTACAGAAGGTTAAAAAGGATGTTTGCAATCGCCGTGCCATGACATCAACGAATCATGCATTCATAGCGACTTAAATTGCGGCTGTATGACGATTTGCGACAATCCAGCGATAAGTGAATAAACCCATCTTGGGAGGATGTATGCCTGAAAAACGACTGGATTCGCCAAAAGTATAGGCATTTTCTCGATTTGCATGCTGATAGGTGCAAAGCTCAGAGTAAACACGGCTTGCAGCCGCCCGATTAACCTACCTTGCCTCGCTGTCGGGAATGGCTATATTGATGTGTTCTCCATTTCTCAATGATCACAACATTCAGGACCGATTGAGGTTACGATGGCACGGCAGTGCGAAGTTTGCGGCAAATCAGCGTTTATGGGCAATCGCGTCACCACTCGCGGTAGAGCCAAATATTTAGGCGGCGTAGGTACCAAAGTTACCGGGATTGCCCGCCGAGCCTTTAAGCCGAATTTACAGCGATTAAAAGTTACCGTGGGCCGCGGAACAAACACTTCGATGCTTGTTTGTGCCCGATGCATTCGTAGCGGGTCAGTGACCAAACTCGTCCGTCGGGCTCCTTTCAAATTGACGATGGAAGGTGGTAAAGGGGCAAAATCGGCGGCAAGCTAATGTGCAATTCTCCATCTTTGCTTTGAGCCTTTGGCTTTGCTATGTCTCTTAGTCGTCAAGAAGTCGAAAAAGTCTCGCTCCTCGGCCGACTGCTTTTGTCGCCAAACGAACTCGACCGCATGACCTCACAGCTTGGGCAAATCGTGGGTTATGTGGAGCAACTCGGCGAACTTGACACCGAACAAGTTGAACCGATGGCTCATGCGGTGGAAATGAAGAATGTCTTTCGGGCTGATGAAATTCGTCCTTCGCTCGATCGCACAGCCGCCTTGGCAAACGCTCCGCAGCGCGACGAAGAATGCTACCTAGTTCCTGCAGTGCTTGGCGAATGATGAATTGCCGCTTGCGAATTCCGTAGCGTCAGATTCCAATAGCCGCAAGCAACTGGCAGAAACTAGAACATCTGACGATCAAATCCGCTTGCCCGCTTTTAGATAAACAATATGTTGCTCACCGATCGCACCGCCGCAGAGCTGCTTGCAGATTTAAATGCCCGTCGAGTGTCATCGGTTGAGGTGGTGCAAGCGTTTTTATCCCGCATTAACCAAGTCGATGGCAAAGTTAAAGCTTTCTTGCGGTACGATGGTGATGCGGCATTAGCTCAAGCAAAAGCAATCGACGAACGACGCGCTAGTGGCAAATCCGTTGGCTTGCTTGGTGGCTTGCCTGTGGCTGTTAAAGATTTGATTTGCGCGAAGGGCGAACTGACAACTTGCGCCTCAAAAATATTGGCGAATTTCCGTGCGCCATACGATGCCACAATCATCGAAAAGCTGCGTGCCGCCGACGCTGTATTTCTGGGTCGCACAAACATGGATGAGTTTGCAATGGGCGGCTCGAACGAAAACTCCGCCTTTGGGCCGACACACAACCCTTGGAATCTAGACTGCATTCCCGGTGGCTCAAGCGGCGGCGCTGCCGCTTCGGTGGCAGCACGAATGGCAACGCTCTCCATTGGCACTGACACAGGCGGCTCCATTCGTCAACCGGCAGGGCTTTGTGGCGTAACAGGTTTAAAGCCCACTTATGGTCGAGTCAGCCGCTACGGGTTAGTTGCATTTGCTAGTAGCCTCGATCAAATTGGACCGCTCGCTCGTACCGCGGAAGACGCGGCATTGCTACTCGAAGCCATTGCTGGGCATGACCCGCGGGATTCCACATCGGTTGACACACCCGTCCCACCGTATTCCCAAACAATCGGTCAACCGCTATCAGGCTTGAAACTTGGCTTGGTTCGGGAGCATTTCGGCCCTGGCCTCGACGGCGAAGTTGAAACCGCTGTACGTGAGGCATTTAAAGTCTACGAGTCGCTTGGAGCCAAAGTTACTGAGCTTTCGATGCCCCATGCAAAATACGGCGTGGCAACTTACTACGTCATTGCACCTTGCGAAGCTTCGAGTAATCTGGCCCGCTATGACGGTGTGCATTATGGCCATCGCACGGATGTAACGAAGATGGAAGCTGCATTGGCCGAGGAAAGCAAACAGCTACAAACCGCCGGAAATACCACAGCACTAAACAACCTCGACAACTCATTGGTGCGCATGTATCGCCAATCGCGTGCCGAAGGCTTTGGTCCTGAAGTCAAACGCCGCATCATGCTCGGCACCTATGCATTGAGCGCCGGCTACTACGATGCCTATTATTTGAAGGCTCTTAAAGTCCGTCGGCTGATCCGTCAAGATTACGACGAAGCTTTTAAGCAAGTCGATCTCATCGCTGGTCCTGTCACCACTACCCCGGCCTTTAAAATTGGTGACAAGAGTGACGATCCACTCTCAATGTATCTGGTTGATCTTTACACCGTGAGCGCAAATTTAGCCGGTGTGGGCGGAATTGTGTTCCCATGCGGTTTTAGTAAATCAAATCTACCGATTGGCCTTCAGCTTCAAGGTCCTCCGCTAGAAGAAGAGCGACTACTCCGCGCAGCTCACATGTTCCAGAAAGCTACCGACTGGCACACCCGCAAACCGCCATTGTGATTCAGCGACATTCGATATGCCAGAACCTTACATCACCATCATCGGCCTGGAAGTTCATGTGCAGTTGCAGACGCACACTAAGTTATTTTGTAGCTGCAGTACGCAGTTTGGTGCGCCGCCGAATACGCAAACTTGCCCAGTGTGTATTGGCATGCCGGGCTCATTGCCGGTCATGAATCGTAAAGCGTTTGAGCTTGGCTTAAAAACGGCGATCGCGCTCAATTGCAATATTGCTCCGTTCACGAAATGGGATCGCAAAAATTACTACTACCCCGACTTGCCTAAGGGATACCAAATCAGCCAGTACGATTTGCCATTCTCATTTGATGGTTATTTAGAAATTAGCGACCCTAAAGAGCGGTTTGAACCTAAACGAATTGGCATCATTCGGGCACACTTGGAAGAGGATGCCGGCAAAAGCATGCATGATGAAGTGCATGGCAAAGCCGACAGTCGCATCGATTTGAACCGTACCGGCACACCGCTTTTAGAAATTGTCAGCCAGCCCGATATGCGTTCGCCGCTGGAAACGCGGGCTTATCTTACTGAACTCAAATTACTGCTCACGTACCTTGGCGTCTCCGATTGCAATATGCAAGAAGGTAGCCTGCGTGTGGATGCCAACGTCAACATTCATGTTGAGCGATCCGACGGCCACATTGCCAAGACGCCGATTGTTGAAATAAAAAACGTGAACAGTTTCCGCGCCGTTGAAAAAGCCGTGGCTTATGAAGCACAAAGGCAATATGAAGCCTGGCAGCAAGATGGCATGGAAATTGGTCAACGACCTAAGCAAACCCGCGGTTGGGACGATCAAGCCAATGTCACCCGTCCTCAGCGACATAAAGAAGAATCGAGCGATTACCGTTACTTTCCAGACCCCGATCTGGTTCCTGTTACGGTCGCCCAAGAGAAAATCGACACTGTTCGTGAATCGCTCGGCGAATTGCCTGCTGATTTGAAAAAGCGACTTGAAGCCACCTACATTATCTCGGCCTATGACAGTGATGTGATTGTTAACCAAGGCCTTCCGTTCGTCGCCTACTTCACTGCGCTGGCCGACGCGGTTAATGATGGGAAAACTGCTGCTAACTGGATGACGCAAGACGTACTACGGGTTATCAACGAAAACGGCGTCTCCCTGGAAAAATTTCCCGTAAGTAATGCTGATTTGATTGATTTAATCCGTCGTGTACAAGCCAGCGATTTCAACACGAGCCGTGCTCGAGAAGTGTTTGCCGAAATGGTTGCCAGCGGCAAATCGACTGCTGATGCCGTTGCCGCGCTCGGCATTACAAAAGTCGACGAAAGCGAACTCTATAAGCTTGCTAGTGAAGTTCTCGCTGCAAATCCAAAAATTATCGAAGACATCAAATCCGGAAAAGCTCAAGCAGCCGGAAGTCTTATCGGACAAGCGAAAAAGCGTAATCCCAATGTAAATCCTAACCGCTTTCGTGAGATTTGTTTGGAGCTGGTCGGGAAAATGTAGTTAGTCGTCATGAGCATGAGTTCGATAATTACATTAACGACCGACTTTGGATCTGGCAGTACTTACGTGGCCACGATGAAGGGTGTGGTTCTCAGCATCAACCCTT
>CAZIGP010000124.1:0-5195 GCA_964538425.1 uncultured Pirellulales bacterium
CTGTCGCCAAAATTGCGGCGAAGCTAGCAGACATTGCCAGTCCTAGCAAACCTATTAAGGTGAATAGAGCGCTTAGCACTAGGGAATAAGCCCAGGGCCGACGGTCGGTGTACAGCCCAACTAGTGGCTGGAGCAATGATGCTGTCACCTGAAATACAAAAGTAATCAATCCAATTTGAAAGAAGCTCAGTGAGTAGTTTTCCTTAAGTAGCGGATACACGGCCGGCAGTAATGACTGCATCACGTCGTTGAGCAAATGTGACAGGCTGAGGGCTGTCAAGACGGCAATAGCCGTTGTCTGTTCACAAGCAATCGGCTTCTGAATCACTACGGTCAAGCTACTTTCGCCCGCCATGTTGTTCCTTTCGAGCTATCGCGAGGATAATCTATTGATAGCTCGAAACTTAGACAGTCGAGTATAGGAGAAGGTTCACTCGGCCAACCAGCAGCAAATTTGAATCTTCAGGCCAGCCAACAACCAAAAACTCAAAAAAGTTTTGACTTTGGCCAATTAAAATCGGCCGAATAATCCACGATGGTGTGGATTTTGACGTGCGGCCTGCTGGAGGAAGCGGGGCACCTATGTGCAAGGGCTAAGGACTGCCGAGCTCTACTCGACTGCTTGATCACAATGAACCTACGTAGCAAAATTATGGCAGAGTTTTCGATTTAGCGGTTATCTGGAGTTTAAATGTGGAAGGCACTGTATTAATCAAGCGAATTTGTGGGCACTCGACGCCCTACACGTTCAAAAAGAACGAAACATTCGCCAAGCAACGATTGGAGAAGTTTTTAAGTAAACAATGCCCCGAATGTACAATCGCAGCGATTCAGCAGCGAGAATCTCAACAGAAGGCTGAGTCGCAACGTCAAAAAGAGCTTAAGCGTCAAATGTCGCTTATAACCGAACAAAAGAAGCTCACTTGATTGAGTGAATATTCGAAAGGTCTAACGTGGTATACTTTGTGGCTCAACGGCGGCCACGCAATCTCCCTTTATTTATACCTCTCTACTTGACCTGGCTGTAATCAACTGCCACAGTGTTGCTGTTTTCTCTGTCTCTATCCGCCTTAATTCAAAAAGGAATAAATAATGATTCGCATCCTTAACGCTACGCTAATCTTGGCTTTAGTGACCTCATTCTCTGGCTGTGGTAAATCGGGTGGTAGCAGTGGCGGTGCAACACCGGAAGCCACTTTCGAATCCTTTAAAGCATCAATGCAAGCTAAAGATTATAAAAAAGGCTTTAACCATCTTACGCCCGAATCGCAAGATATGATGCTTGGTGGAATGGCGATGATGGTTGGAATGATCGCGTCGTTCGACGCCCAAAAAGGTCCCGAGGTTCAAAAGATTCTCGATGATCATGGTGTCAAAAAACTTGATGCAGCGGCGATCACACCAAGCGGCGATCCAAAAGATGCCATGAAGCAACTCACCAGTGGCGTTAAAGACAAACCTGCATGTATCGCAGCGATCATGACTTGGATGGAAAAGAATGCGGATAAAAAAGGGGACAGTCCTGCGGAAGAATTTGGTATGGCGGAACTCGTCGAGGTGAAGATTGAGGGCGACACTGCCAAGGGAACCATCAAAACTAAAAAAGATGGAGAAGAAAAATCTCAACCCGCAGACTTCAAAAAGGTTGGTGGAGTGTGGCTCATTGATATGAGCAAGAGTCTTGAACAAACTCCGCCAGGCGCCGGCGCTGCACCTCCCACTAATTAGTAGCTATCAGCCACTAATAGTTTGTAATATTGCAAAAAGCTGCTTTTGAAAATGAAGGGGGTTGCGTGCGCTCATTTTTTGAGCCGCTACTTTCTAGCTCTTCGTGGCTTTGTCTACTTCCGTAATCAACCTTGCTGAACGGTTGCGGGTGAAGTACATCCAAGCCCATTGCACCATCACAAGAATGCGATTGTGAAACTGCACAATATTCATCAGGTGAATAAACACCCAAATCCACCAGGCAAACCAGCCGGAAAACTTCCATTTGCCGATTTCGGCCACTGCAGCATGGCGGCCAATCGTGGCAAGGTTGCCGAGATCTTTATATTGGAAAGGGGGCAACGAACTGCCTTGTAATCGAGCAGCGATGAGTCTGCCAACATAACGGCCTTGTTGAATAGCGGTTTGAGCGACGCCGGGAAGAGGCTGGCCACCGGCGTCAGTAAAGTGAGCAAGATCACCGATGATGAAAAGCTCGGGATGTCCTGGAACGGTGCAGTCGGACTCGACGATGACTCGTCCCGCGCGATCAAGCTCGGCGCCCGTGGCTTCAGCGATTAATTTCCCAAGCGGCGATGCAGCTACGCCAGCTGCCCACAGCACGGTGCGAGTACCAATGATTTCGCTTTCCTGCCCGCATTGCAATGTGACTTGATGCTGCTGAACGTCGACAACACGGCTCTTGGTTCGCACGATAACGCCAAGCTTTTCCAGTGAACCCAGTGCTTTCGTCGAAAGGCCCTCTGGAAACGATTGCAGCACACGGTCGGAAGCCTCTATGATAATGACTTCAGCATCTCCTGGATTGATGCGGCGGAAGTTGCCGCGAAGCGTTTCGCGCGCTAGCTCAGACAACGTGCCAGCCAATTCCACGCCCGTGGGTCCTCCGCCGACAATGACAAACGTCAGCCACGCACGAACTGCGGTCGGATCAGTTTCTCGTTCAGCCTGCTCAAAAGCAGTAAGCACTCTGCGACGCATCGTCGTAGCGTCTTCAATCGTTTTAAGCCCAGGCGCAAGTGGTTCCCAATCGTCGCGGCCAAAGTATTGATGCCGAACGCCTGTAGCAATCACCAACGTGTCGTAAGGCAGCTCGCCTTCGAACAACATCACACGGCGGTTAGAGACATTAATGCCTGTTACCTCACCCAGCAGTACTTCGCAGTTCGCTTGTCGTTTAAGCAAATCTCGTAGAGGAGCGGCAATATTGGCCGGCGACAATCCACCGGTGGCAACTTGATACAGCAACGGCTGAAACAAATGAAAGTTGCGGCGGTCGACAAGCGTGACTTGCACTGCGGCTTTTCGTAACTTGCGGGCAACATTCAGGCCACCAAATCCACCACCGACGATGACAACGCGAGGAGCGCTTTCCATAGCATTTGCTCTTTCCGCGAAAAGTTGATTTGGTGCTTACAAGATTTCTACCGGATGGAGTGGTTGAAATTAAACATGATTTCAGAATTTTTAGAAGCGTTTACTTACGATTTTTTGCTTGACGAGTTCTGCTTTTCTGCGGGCTTCTTCTGATCATTTTTCTGATTGCTCGATTTTTCATCCGTTGTTTTCTGGCTATTATTTGCCTTATTTTCTTGCGGTTTCTTTTCTTCTGGAGCAGGCGACGGTTGCTTGCCTTCGTTCAAATCAATGAGGTCTTGCAAAATGAAGTCTTTTGGCAGATCTTCACCAGTAAATTGGCCAAGTAATTTCTGGTATTTTTTGATCTCTTCCACCAAATCGTCCGCCATAATGCTATTGGTGCGCAAGATGGGAGAGCCTTTCAATACTTCGTCCCATTTTTTGAAAGCAGTTTCATAAAGCTCTTTGGCTTTAGCAAGATCAGCTGCCCGATAAGCCTGACCGGCTCGATGCATTAACTCGCGGGCCTCAAGGCATGCTTCTGTCGGTTCAACTTTGCAACGCTCATTCCAGTAGTTGTAGTTGACGATGTCGCGATAGGTGTCGATGGTGTTTATCTTCTGTTCCAAGTCGGCGATTTCGGCAGCGATTTCTCGAGCCTGAGTGCGTTTATCATCTGGTGCTCGCAAGGCAACTTCTTCCCAGGTAACTTTTGCCTTTATCTCTGCGTTGCTGGCGAGCTGGCCTTCCTCAGGGTCTCGTTCAGAATATTTCTTATCGAGTGCAGTGCGTTCTGCTTCACTAAGCTTGGCTCGTTTTTCTTCAATGAGTTTTTGTTGCGTGCCAGGCAGCAAAGCTTCCATCTTGGTTTTCAAATCATCGATTTGGCCGCGGAAACGTTCCAAATCTTCTAAATGAACCGAGTAGCCATAAGATGAAGCTAAATCGCGCTTCGAATAAGCTTGCCATTCGGCGGCAGCATTCTCCCAGGCGGTTTTAGCGGCATCGCCAAATGTGCCGTCTTCTTCGAGGTTATCAGCATAATTGATCAGCGACATCGCAGCGTCGGAGTGAAACAACAATGGGCTAGGAGCACGTTCACCCGGTTTCGTTTGACTGGCGCCTAGACTACTGCCAATGTAAACTCTCAATCGCTTGCCAGAATCGACCAAGGCTTGCGCTCGTTTGTACCATTCATGGCTGACAAGCCAATTATCCGTTAGCTTTTCGCCTTTTTCTTGTTGTTGCTTGGCGAATAAGGCTCGATATTGCTTATTCTCATCGGCGCGCCCAATTTTGTTGCCATGAAACCAACCCAGGCGAGCTAAAAATCGCGGATCAAATTGATTGTACGCAACGCCTTTCTTTAAAAACTCGATGCCCTCCATGACCCAGACGAACCGGTCGCGATAATCATCGAACTCAACCGAAATGTTGTAGGAGAGGTTGTGAGCTTGGTAATCCCAAACAGAGTAAAAGTTAGGCTGAAGCCTGATGATTTGTTCCAGGACAGCAGTAAGGCTCGTCCAATCCTCAACCATTTGATAATGCTTGGCGCTATTCCAAAGCAATTGAACGGCAACACCGCGCATACCGAGCGTCGCTAATTTTGCTGTTTCGCTGGTGGGATCGATTTCACCTAACGTCGATTGAGCTAGACGATATGTATCTCGCTCCTGCGCCATTAAACCGCCGGGCGATGGCTTTCCATCGGCATCCAGTTTAGCCGGCTGGCTGAGAAGCGAGATTGGAATCCAAAGGACGGCAATGGCCACTAAGTAGCCAATCTTCCGATAAAAACTGCGACGTTCGGTCATTGCGCTACCTCGCGCATACGGAGGAAAATCAGGCCTGCTAGAAATGTAGCAAACAAGTAAGCCAACATCTTAGTAAGTTGTTGTAAGACTAAATCGGCAGGAACATCGAATCCGCTGGCGACGAAGTTTACGTTGCTAAAACTACCAAAATTAGGAAGCAAATCGGTAAACGCTTTCATAATGTGCAGTGCGATCTTGTCGATCCAATACACGATTTGAATTCCAACACTATCTTCATACGGGGCGGTAATCGATTTCGTGTCCCTTCATGCCTATGGCTGGTACTGGTAC
>CAZIGP010000124.1:5205-5688 GCA_964538425.1 uncultured Pirellulales bacterium
GCCGGATAAATGATTCTACGGGGCCGCCCCCTGCAACGATCTTGCGATTATCTTCCATCAAGCTACGAAATAGGTCACTTACAAAGCCAGTAAAGAAACCCATTGCGAGCGCGCCTAAGGTAGCTACCATGGCAACTGGACCGCTCAGGAAAGTGCTGAACATCACCCCGAGCCCGATCACCAACACCATTTGCATCCAAATGCCCAAATAGCCTTTGAAGAAGTTCATTCCAAACGAAGCATTCCCCGCGCGGACATAGAGATCGGCCGGAGCCATGCCTAGGTATTGGCCTGGCTCGATGCATTGCAAGTGAACCTCTACTTGGCCTTCATGCACTAGATCTTTGAACAAATCGATTGGCGGCTCGCTGGCATCGGCCCCTTTCTTGGCAAGCTTACGAGCAAAGAACCGCTGGTTGACTTCAGCATCTTTGGTTTCGAAGATCTGCGGCTCGCTTTCCAACCTCGTATTAGGGTTTCGCA
>CAZIGP010000124.1:5711-9182 GCA_964538425.1 uncultured Pirellulales bacterium
TTGTGCGTGCGAAACACGCGAATCGTCATTTCCAGTGGCAATTTGCGATCTTCCTCATCAACATCATAAAAAAGCTTGTTTTCGTCGAGGTTATCAAACGTCCAAATTGCCTCAGCTAGAGTCCCGCCGTCGATAAAACCCCGGTAATCCCATTCTTTGCCGACGCTAATACCTTTTTCTTTTAGGTTGCCGTCGCGATCGAGAATCTTCAATTTTCCACGTAGTGGAACACGAGCGGTAAGCATGTCTTCGTGCGGACCGACAGTAAACTGTTGCTTACCATCAACTTCTTCCATCGTGATCCGATGCTTGTGTCCTGCCTTCACATCGGTTTCAAGCGAGCCATCTTCGCGTAAAAAAACATCGTGTTGATGATTTTGGCCGACCTTCGTCGTTCCAATTCGGCCAACCTTTGTCTCACCAGGCTTTAATACCTTGACCGTTAAGTCCTCTGTGGTAAGCAGGTGAGTATGATTGAGCGATCGAACAACAAATAAATAACTTGCCACGCCCATTACACCTAGCAGCACCGTGCCAATGAGTGTGAAACCCAAAATGCGGCCCAGCACAATTTCGCTGGATCGAACCGGCTTAGTGACCACCGTGGTAATGGTTCGGTTCTTGATGTCAGCTGGCAGGCTAAATGCACTCATGAAAAGCGCCAGCAGCAAAATCAGATAGGTCGTCCAAGACAAAACAAACGTCAAATACAACGGCCCAGGAGCGTGGCTTTCCGGATCAAGAAACCAACCGGCAAACATCAAGATCACGGCGAAAGCCACCAAAGCAATCCAGATTCGCCGCCGCAAAGCCTCTTGCACTGCTAATCGAGCTAATGCCCAAACTCGACGTGGCGAAATAAAAACCAGATCAAAAACTGCACCTACGGTGCCACGATACAACACGTCGCCAGCTTGAAGCGGGCCATGACGAAACGCCGCGACGATATAAGCGATAGCTGCGGCAACGAGCACCACAATGAGGGCTGTGATGCCAAAGTGCTTTAAAGCTTCTTGCAGCCAAAAGGAATACGGCTGAATTTCCTCGTAAAGAACCATGGGAAAAGAATAATGACGAAGTTCGAATGACGAAAAATAAAAATAATATTGAGATGAATACCAAACAATCAGGATGTCGTTTCGGATGCACGGCGACCCGGTCGGGCTTCGCTATCACGGACAATACTGAGGAATAATTCTTCGAGTGTGGTCGTGGGATTTTCCATTGCTAATACTTGGCCGTGATGGCGCTCAATGACTGACCGAAGTTCTGCTTTACAATCATCGCTCAATGCCGTTGTGCGAATTTGCGTGACGTCGCGCATTTTGAGCAAGCTATCGACGCGGCCAAGTTCTTTCAGCTCGCCTTGGTGCAAAATAGCAATACGATCGCACACGTCTTGCACGTCGGCCAACAAGTGACTGCACATCACGATGGTCTTGCCCTCTGCTTTCAGCTTGAGAATCAGATCTTTCATTTCGCGAGTGCCGATCGGATCAAGACCAGAAGTTGGTTCGTCGAGTAAAATCAATTCTGGATCGTTGATGAGAGCCTGCGCCAAGCCCAAACGACGGGCCATACCTTTTGAATATTCGCGCATCTGACGACGACGAGCGCCAGCCAATCCAACCATTTCGATCAAGGCATCGGTGCGTTGTTTGCGAACCGCAGGAGGCATGTCAAACAACCGCCCGTAAAAATCGAGCGTTTCTTCTGCGTTCAAAAATTTGTACAGATAGGTTTCTTCAGGCAAATAGCCTATTCGTTCGTTCTTTTTGACTTCCGTTGCTTCTTTGCCGAGCACAATCGCCCGGCCAGTTGTCGGAAACAATAGGCCAAGTAGCAACTTAATGGTTGTCGATTTGCCAGAACCATTGGGCCCGAGCAAACCGAACACCTCGCCACGATAAACGGATAAGTCCAGAGCTCGCAGTGCTCGAACTTTTTGACGCCCCCAAAAGTCTCGATAAGTTTTCGATAAATTTCGGGTTTCAATAACCGGTTCGGCACCGGTGGAGGCCGCAGAAGTTGGTTGAGAAACCGGGGCCGCCGCTGTCGACATGGAGTTCGCTCCTAAGGAAAATGCAGACAAGTGCTTACTAAGAAACAGGGTTTTGCGCAATAAAAGATCCCACGGCGCAGACCCGGCCTCTTTACGCTGCACTGCTGGCAAAGGTTCGGCCAAAGTGCAACAAAGTCTTGTGAAATCGCACTATACGATGAATTCACACGGCTTTTCAAGGAACCAGCATTTACTAGGATTTTCGCGGTCGTCGTGATAGGCATTCCGCGTCGCAAACTTAACCTGAAAGATTTAGAGTTGTACGTTTTTCAAAGCAGCTGAGCTTCATGCCAGGAAATTTCTGGGAAATAACGACTAAACCATTCTTTCATTTTGCTGTAACCATATATTAATCAATAAGTTACGGCGATCGACAAGCAAAATTTTTGCTTGTAGCCCTTTTCTGGCACAAAGGATGCTTCATTACAGGTCGTCCTTACAGGGGAAATCATTCAGCTTGCACTTACTACAAGGACTTCTGCGATGGACCGCCGCAATACTTTCATGTGGATGAGAGACTTAGTAGATCATTTACGAACGTGTGCCGATCAGTGGCAAACGACGTCTGGCCGTGGGGGTGATGGCGTTTGGGCTGATGCGGTTCGCCGAGATCTCGATGAATTGCGGCGGTTATGTGAAAAACTTCGTGGTGAAGGGGTCGTTGCCCGCTAGAGGCAACCATAGGTCCACACCGGCTTTAGAGGTTGGCTGTCGCTTGGCCATCCATGCTTAAGCCGGTGTAAAGATCACCTGCAGCCGGGGACTGCGTTTGCCCGCGGCCGGCAGGGATCTGCTGCCAGGAAAACGGTTAGGTTCCATCCTGTAAGCCTAACTCTCTCCTAAGCTCCAAACCACTAATCCCCCTTTCTCCAGCCCTCTCCATTTCTCCTTCTCTCGACCCCGCGACATCTCGATAATCGCTCATTAAACTGGCCCCTGAGATTTTAATGCCAGTATCGCGTTCTCTCCGGCCAGTTCGGCGGTTTGCACACTATGAATGAATCTTCCCGCCATGCCGAAGCGATGGCAGTTCTTGTAAACCGCATTGATTACGAGCGAGCTTTTTCTATTCCTTATCGCCAACGAGAATTTCGGCTTGATCGGATGCGCGATTTGCTCACACGGATTGGCAATCCTTACCAAAAATTGAAGATCGTTCATGTTGCCGGCACGAAAGGCAAAGGTTCGACCTCGGCTATGCTGGCGAGCATCTTGCAGGCGGCCGGGTATCGCGTGGGGCTGTTCTCGTCGCCTCACTTGCACACCTACCGCGAGCGGATGCAGATCAACGGCGAGCTACCCAGCGAGGCCGAGATTGTGGATGTCCTGACCCGGCTACGCCCGGTGTTTGACGCCATGCCCGAATTAATCACCTTTGAGTTGTCGACGGCGCTGGCGTTCCAACTCTT
>CAZIGP010000125.1:0-9170 GCA_964538425.1 uncultured Pirellulales bacterium
GCAGTAGCTGGGCGCGTTTGGCCTGCGACAGCTCTTCCTCGATGCAGTACTGTTCGATCACATCCGTTCGCTTGAGCGGACTGGTCAGCTCCAGCATATCGTCAAACGTACAACGATTCGTGCGACACTTGCTATGGTTTCGAGCAGCATCGAGCGCGAGCTTTCTGCGTTGAAATTCTAGCCGAGCATGCAGCGCTGCGATGGCCTTTTGCCTGCGCTCGACCACATAATTCATCAACCGGCGAGGGATCGCCAGACCAAGGTTGACAGCGGTAATGATGGCCGCGAGCGGCCGGCGGTAAAACGCTTTGCACCGATACTCCGCAAAAACCTCCTGCTGGATCTTTGTAATGGCGGCCGTCAAGTCTTCATGCGTTGTCAGGATCAGCTTATCTTCCTGTTCGACGCACAGTGGCTTGAGGTAGTACACTTTCGCGCCCTGCTGTTTGGCTGGACTGGCTAAAAATTCGTCCAGGCGCGTATGTACGCAATTAGGAATTGTGTCGGTAATCTTGTCGAAATCCTTTTCTTCAGTCACCGTAACAAAGAATTTTCCTTTCGGGAGTCGAATTGAAGCCTCGAATAGATCGAACTCGCGGACTTGCGTGAAATCGCTCCGATGTTTCTGAACGACCGAAGTCCAACGCTTCTCACGCGATGCAAAGGGCCATGTCTCGCGCAACATTGTTTCGGCCATCGTGGCGCTGACATCTTTGGGCGGCACCCAAATTGGCTGGCTCGCCCAAGCGCCAAACGGCTGAAGTTCTTGTTCCAGCGTAAAAGGTTTGGCGCTGGCAGGGTCGACGATCGAAGGTGATACGCGGCGGCTAGCAAGTGATTGGGCCAGAGGGCGCTGAATGGTCGTAGGCATGGTATGTCTCCACAAATAAGAAGTGACACTAGAAAAAGGTAATGCAGTGCCGAACTCCGTGGTGAGAATAGTGCGCCACGCTCGCAGCCGTTCTCATCGTCTAAAAGCTGAAGATTTTGGGACGCTGTCAAGATATTCGCCCGTCATCTCGAAATCTTGAAAATCCTCCCTTCTGGAATTTTCTAAAAAGTCGTTTTAGACCATTTGATTCATCTAGCGGTGTTTTGACCGCTATCTAAAATCCTAATTCTTTGGCGCAATGAAATGCAAGCAAATTTTGCTACGTGTAGCTACCGCAAAGCCGCTGTCACACCTTCGATCGAAGCATCTAAAAGCGAGCTTTACCGCTAGTCTATTTACAAGCTTTCTACGTTTTTTACGTATGAAACTTACAATCGCGGCCAGACGATTTAATTTGGATACAGGATTGTGCTTGCTTAATCAATTCTGCGTTGGTCTAATGAAAAGCCCCCCTCACCAACCTTGAAATATAGGACGGTGCTCAGTTTCGCCTTCCCACCAGGACGCGCCTCATGTCCGACGGGCGATTACGTGCCAAGATGTGCTCGAGTTCCGCGACAACAGAACGATTGCTGCTGGCAACGCTTACAGTGCTGATATTTTTTACGTCGCATCCATCGAGATTAGTGCTTGCCGACGATTTTGCAGCACGGTACGAAGCGGGTGTCCGCGTAATCTTGGAAAAGGCTTGTTTCCGTTGCCACAACAGCGAAAAAAAGGAAGGGGGACTCGATCTGGCTCAGTTCAGCACCGGCAAAGCGGCGGTAGATTTTGACGGCTGGACGACGGTGGCGCAGCGCGTCATTAATCGTGAGATGCCGCCTGTAGGCGAACCTCCGTTGAATGATCAACAATGGCAAGACGTTTCAAAATGGGTGCAAGACCTGATTGGTTCGGCGCAAAACTGTCAGCAATTGGCCACCGATGTAACGCAGCATTTCTATCGCGGCAACGTCATGAGCCGGCGACTGACCCGGAGAGAGTACAATTACACCATCCGCGACTTGATCGGGCTGGATTTACAACCCGCGAACGACTTTCCCGCCGAGGGAGCAGGAGGTGAAGGGTTTGATACGGTCGGCGATGCGTTGTTTACCAATCCCATTCTGATGGAAAAGTATTTGGCGGCCGCCGATCGGGTCATTGAAGCAGCATTGCCCGATAAAGTCGATGAAGCGACGGAGCAAACACTACAAGTAGCTCGTGAGCGGATTCTGGTGGCTGTTCCCACGGCTGATCGGCCCGCGCGCGATGCGGCTGGGCACGTGCTCGAGAACTTTGCCCGACGGGCCTATCGTCGGGCTGTCTCGGCGGACGATATCGAACCTTTACTAAAGCTATTTGATCGTGCTACGCTGCGAGGCGACGGCTATATCGCTGCGCTTCGGTTGGCGCTCAAAGGCATTCTAGTCTCGCCGAACTTCTTGTTTTTGGTCGAGCCGGAACCCTCGGCTGAAGGAGTATATGCACTAGGCTCTGTGCCATTGGCCTCGCGCCTTTCGTACTTTTTATGGTCATCGTTGCCCGATGACGAACTGTTGCAATTGGCCGACGAAGGCAAACTGAATGAAACGGAAGTGCTGCGCAATCAAGTGCGCCGAATGATTGCCGATGAGGGATCGGATGGACTGGCGACGAGCTTTGTGACGCAGTGGCTAGGAATCGACGGCCTTGGACGTAGCGTTCACCCCGATGCCAGCCGCTTCCCTGATTTCAACAACGAACTTGCAATAGCCATGCGCGAGGAAGCGATTAAGTTTGTTTCGTACGTGTTTCGCGAGAATCGAAGCTTGCTGGAATTGATCGACGCAGACTATGTCTTTGTCAATGAGCGACTGGCAAAGCATTACGGCATCGAAGGAGTTCAAGGCAATGAATTCCGGCGTGTGGAACTCCAAGATCGCAACCGTGGCGGACTGCTCGGGATGGCGTGCATTTTGACGACCACTTCTTATCCACTTCGCACCAGTCCCGTGCTGCGCGGCAAATGGCTGCTTGCAGAAGTGCTTGGCGATAAGGTTCCGCCTCCACCGCCGAACGTGCCAAGCTTGCCCGAAGATGACGCACCAGCCGACGGCCTCACGTTGCGCCAGCGGCTGGAGCAACATCGCACGAAAGCAGAGTGCGCCTCGTGCCATAGTCGACTTGATCCGCTGGGTTTTGGCCTCGAGAATTTTGATCCCGTCGGCCGTTGGCGCACCAGTATCGCCGATCAACCCCTCGACTCCAGCGGCGAGTTGCCTGACGGTCAAAAGTTCAAAGGTCCCGTCGAGTTGAAACAGGTCATCTTGGGTCGAAAGCAGGATTTTTTGCGCAATCTGACCCGCAAACTGTTGAGCTATGCCCTGGGCAGGGATCTTAATCGCTTCGACGAATGTGTGGTACGCGATGCAGTTAAGGAGTTGGAGGCCGGCGAATATCGATCCAATATTTTGTTTGAGCAAATTGTACTCAGTTATCCGTTCCGGCACCGATATGCGAAAAAGTAACACTAATTAATCATGATCTCCATCCGAATATGAGCATTCGATCCATGCAAATTTCGAGAAGAACCTTTTTGCGCGGTGCAGGCGCGGCCATCGCGCTGCCGCATTTGAATGCTATGTTGCCGGCTCGCCAAACTTTGGCCAGCACTGTGGCGAAACCACCGACGCGCATGGCTTTTTTGTTTTTCCCCAACGGTGTGTGGCAGGAGAGTTGGATCCCGAAGCAAACCGGCAGCGAGTTTGAACTGCCTTTTGCACTTGAACCGTTGGCGCCCCACAAAAACGAAGTACTCGTCCTGTCGGGTCTGGATAAGGCAAACAGCCGCGACGGCGACGGCCACTATGCCAAAACGGCGAATTTTCTGACCGGAACTCATGTGACCAAAACAACCGGCAAAGAAATCAATTGCGGCGGAATTTCCGTGGATCAGTTGGCCGCCAAATCAATCAGCGGACAAACGCCGCTGCCCTCGTTGGAATTGGGAACCGAACCGGTGATTTCAGGCATCGACAGCATTGTGGGCTACACGCGGTTGTATGGGTCTTACATCTCGTGGGAAACTGCCACTCGCCCCGTGGCCAAAGAGATCAACCCGCGAATGGTGTACGAGCGGTTGTTCGGCGATCCAAAGAATAAGAACGAAGCTAGCGCGCGACAGAGGGACGATTTCCAAAGTTTGCTCGATTCGGCCTTGAGCGATGCTCACCGGCTTCGCGGTCGCTTAGGGCGAGACGATCAGTTCAAGCTCGACGAATATCTCGACGCCATCCGAGCCGTCGAAAAACGCATCGAATTCTACAGCCGCGAGGAAAAACGCGAATGGCAAGCCGCACCTGGTTGGGAGAAACAACCTGCGCCCGCCGCGGGGCTTCCCCAAGATTTCCGCGAGCACATTCGTTTGATGCTCGACATGATGGTGCTGGCGTTTTGGACCGATTCAACACGGATTTGCACATTCATGTTCGCCAATGATGTATCGGGTCGGAACTTCTCCTTCATTGACGGTGTGAGCGGTAGCCATCATGAGCTTTCTCATCATGAAAAAAAGGAAGTCAAAATTGAACAGTACAAGCGGATCAACCGTTGGCACACCGAGCAGTTCGCGTACATGCTCACGAAAATGCGTGAGATCAAGGAAGGGGACGGCACATTGCTCGATAACAGCATGGTGCTGTTCGGCTGCGGCATGAGCGACGGTAATCAACACGACCCCAATAATTTGCCGATTCTGCTGGCCGGCCGAGCAGGCGGCTCGATCAAACCAGGGCGACATATCGCCAGCGAAAAAAACACGCCGCTGTGCAATCTCTATGTATCGATGCTCGACCGCATGGGATGCCCCGTTGGCAGTTTCGGCGACAGCACACGTGCGCTGGAAATCGGGTAGCGGCGTTACTCAAGGCGAATAGCAAGCAGGGGCGCTAGAAAGATACCAGCGGCAGCCAATCACTGGGCCTAGCTTGTTTTCTATCCGCACTCTTTTAGCGTCGGCGGATTAAGAGCCCCGCGGCGGCGATCGCAAGAAGGCTTATGGCAGCCGGCTCAGGAACAGGCACATAGGTCCATTTACCGTGGTCGGCGGTGGCAAATGAATCGAACGCATAGGCTGCGCCGTACCAATCGGTGTACTGGCCGATGTCCACTTCCGCCGATCCACCCTCGAGAAACGAAGCATAGACGGTGCCGCCCCAGATATTATGACTATTATCGCTCGCCCCACCCATGGTGAAACGCGCACGAGTCTCCAAGTAGATCAGACTCGCTAGTGACTGAGCTTGATCGATGGGCACAAAGAGTCCGCCCGTTCCTGTTCCTTTGACTTTAAGCGTGTTGGCTTGTGCAAAAGCCGCATTGCCAACAACGTAGATTCCGATCGGGCTACCAGAACTCAAGTCGATTTCGAGTGTGAAGCCGCCTTGAGCGGTAATCGAGTCAAAGTAGTAGTTGCCCGATGATAAGGTTACCTTTTGATTCTGAGCAGATGTTGACAGTGCCCCATAAGTACCGGGCGCCAGTGTGAGAAAATTAGAGCCAGGAACTGTCTGGTTGGCGCCCCCCGCCGAGAAAACTGTCGCCGCCGGCATAGCGATCAACCCGAAGGTTTGGGAAGATGGCGTTGAAACTGTTCCTTCGACAACCGCGTTGCCGGGCGCGGAGTAACTGCTCGTATACTGGACGTTGCCACCAATTCCAGCGGCTTTCCGAATACCGGTATTTTGCCCTAAGTCGACATCTTTGGCGTACAAGTTTCCATAGACGTTCGCTCCGCCGCCGATATCAGCGTCGGCGTTGGAAACAACCTCGCGCAACGGCCCTGCAGAACTGCCGACTGTCAGATCCTGACCAAAGGTTAAATTGCCGCCGGTGTATGCCGAACCATTCAACTGTGCCGGATAATTGGGCACCGGATTCCCTTGCAGGAAAAGATCTTTATTGCTGCCAATATTGCCGGTGATCGTGGTGTGTCCACCGATAGATGTTTCGATGCCGGAAGAGTCCGAGCCACCGCCTGAAAAAATGACAAAGCCGGGCAACGAAACTGGTCCAGCAGATGCCGTTTTCGCAGTTGCCAGTGTGCCAAAGACCATGGCAACAATGATGCAGGTAGTTCTCAGGTGTTGAATACTCATGATTGTTTCCTCGGGAGCGGAAGCACATTCTTAGGTGCAAGTTCAGTGCAGTTGACTTGAGATGACTGCGGCTGCAGTCTCTCTCGTATTCATCACTCAATCCTCAGTGGTTGCGGAATCGAAGTCAGAGCAATGAGCGTCGCGATAGTGCGACGGTGCAAATTACATTCAGCGGCTTGGCTTACGGGCAGGACAAGAAGAATGAGCACATACGCTTGAGCCTGCAGCATACAACTGGGGGTCGGCATGCCGACCCGACTGTACTATTGGCCCAATTCAGCGCTAGCACAATCATACTTACCCACCCCCCTTGCGCCTAGGTTTTAGGGCGAAACAAAAGACACCTTGTCTCGGTTGCCACCTCGAAACGAAGCAAACCTTGCAAAGGCAGATCACGGAAAATGGAACTTTTTAGATGCAGTTTTAAAAATATCCCCGCCAAAGAGAATTCGCAGCCGAAAGGAGGTAAAGCGATGAACACACTTGGCGACAAATCACGATTTTAAACAGCGTGAAGACTCCGGTTGCCTCAGGCAATCCGCTTTAAAGAATTGCTAGCCAGATTCAGCAAGCACATTCAACGTGCGTTTGCTTAACGACTCGGCGCCTTGGCGTGAGGATTTTTAATTTCCCCACGGGCGATCATGCGCAATGCTTCAGGATAGGCTTCGCATTCAACCGCGAAAACACGAGCCGCTAGCGTATCGGCAGTGTCGTCATCCAGCACTGGCACCGTGCGCTGCAAAATAATTGGCCCGTGGTCGTACTGATTGTCGACGAAGTGCACCGTGCAACCACTCAGGCGTGCGCCAGATTCCAACACTGCTTGATGGACATGATGGCCATAAAAGCCAGCGCCGCCGAAGTTAGGCAACAGCGCGGGGTGAATATTGGTAACGCGGTTTGTGAAGTCAGCCGGAATCAATACGTGCTTAAGATAACCGCCCATGACGACCAGGTGCACGCCTGCTTGCCGGCAAGGATCGAACGTTGCTTCACTAAACTCGGTAGGAGTTTGGCCTTTGCCTTTAGGAACGACAAGCGTTGGGATTCCGGTCTCGCGCGCAAAATCTAAACCGCGAGCTTTCACGCTACTAGAAATGACTAATTCGATTTTGGCTTCAAGCTGTGACTTGGCGATTTTCTCGATCAAATTCCGCAGTGTCGTACCACCGCCGGAAATCAGCACGGCAATACGAAGCGGCGAAACATGTTGGCCAAGCGTAAACGACATAACAAGCAACTTATGGTAGGCAAATAGTCAAAGCTTTGCGGAACATTCCATCATTGTCGAAAATATTCCATCTTTCACAAGTTGCTTTGGGCACGAGATACCAAAGAACGCCAACAAAATGGCGCGTGCGGTAAAGTCGCCCCGTTAAGTAGCGATGTAATTCGTTCGCGGCCGTTCAGAGCAGCTACTAAATTACTTTTGTATGTTTCCGGAAACTGGCCGGCGAGCCACGCCGCTGCGAATATTCCGATCCGGTCCCAGTGCAATCCCGATCCAGCCATCTTCGATAGTGCATTGCGTGATCTGAGTGTCAGTCAGCCGTGGGTGATCCACCACGAGCGACGGCACAAGATGGAACTTACGTTCGCGAGAAAGAATTTTACTGAAGATGCCTCGCAATGCCACTTCCGTTTTGCCTTTGTAAGCTTCCCCGTCGAGTTCAATGATACCTTGGCGCGCTAGTGTAGCCTGACGGCCGACGATTTCGGGCTTATAGGTGGTGGTAATGGCGAACTCTTGCCACTGACGCGAACCTTGGCGGAGCTCTTTGATTGCCAAGGTCAGTCTTAGCTTTTCGTCATCGCAGCGAACTCGCACTGCATCTCGATCGGCAAATGTAATGAACACACCTTCTGGCAAATCGTCCGGTAGCTTCGGTTCCGGACGGCTCATGCGCTGTGCCAAATGCTTATACAATTCCGGTAATTCAAACGTGCGACCGGAAAGTTTCAGTTGATCCAGAATATTGTTGAGCGACGACTCGTGCAATTGCACGCTTGCCAGACTGTCCGAAGGCGCTTGTGGGCGGGCGGTGTGGCCGCCAAGCTGATGCGCGCCTGCCAATCGCAGCCGCATCGTGGCGCGGTCGGCGAGAGTTTCCATCGTGATCGGCTCAAGTTCCAAATCCATGTTCGCCAGCGGATTGAGCAATTCTCGCTTGACGCGATCTTCTGCTTGTTGCAAGCGTTGATTTACTTCGCTATCGACTCGCTGTCCCGCTTGCGTGGCCACTTTCTCACGCGCTTCCCAACGGGCCTGCTCGCGCATTTCGTCATATTGCGATTCGGCGTAATTGCGCACCATCGAGCCAATCAGCGGAATGCCATCAAAGCTGGTGCTAACCCCCATCAATCGTGAGCGCGTGTCGGCCTCCGTCGAGGCGCGGGCAACGCCAAGCCCCTTTTCATCGAGCACCACAGCTTTTCGCACGATGAAGTTCGCAATACCCCGATTACTAACTGTGGCCGGGCCGCTGGAAGATTGAGTGCGGGAAACGACTTCACCGTGAGCTTCCATCCACAAATGAATACGCCGTGGATCGGGAACTAGTCGAACTTGAAACTCAGTAGTATTAACGCTTTGTCCCTGCACCGGGGTGCCAACGATGACATCATTCACGTGGCCGTGACTAGTAATCGGCCCCGGAGTAAGGCGGCTGAGCAATTCAGCCGTAAGCGCCATTCGCACATTGGCATTGCGATAATGATTTTCGAGGTGCTGGGCAAGTTCTTTGTCGGTTTGATCGGCCGACCAAGCTAATCGTTGCTGCACAGCAACCAAGTTTTCCGCATCGCTGGGTAAACGACTGGCTTCGTATTGTTCGATCTCGGTCAGCAGCTCACGACCATTGACTGGGTCGGCCGCTAAAGCTTGTAATTGTTCGGCAAGTGCTTGAATCGACCTGTCGTTTAATATCCGGCGCTGGGCCTGCGTGGTTTGACGAGGTGAAATCCGATTGAGAATTCGCCGAGCGACGATCTTGGTTTGGTCACTCGATGGCAAAGAGCCAGCGGATGTCAACTGGCCGAGTTCTTTTAAGGCTAAATACTTTGCCCAAGCATCGCCATGAGGAATCGAATCCAAATAAGTCTGAACACGGGAAACTGATTCTCTTAACTTGCGAATTTGCTCTTCACCGGTAGAAACA
>CAZIGP010000126.1:0-9149 GCA_964538425.1 uncultured Pirellulales bacterium
ACGGCCACCCGATTGGCAGACGATATAAAGCGGTTCGCTTGAAGAGCCATTTCGACTCTGCATGACTGCCGATGGATTCAGTTGATCCAAAGGAATGTTGCGGGCAAATTCGACGTGAACCGATCGAAACTCGACCGGAGTGCGCACATCGATCAAGTCGAGTTTCTGGCCATCTTTCCGACGCTGGGCAAGGTCGGCCGGAGAAATAGTAACAACACTCATGACTTACTCCTTTATACCAGTCAACGATCAGGTACTAAGCTATTCGAGGGCTTTAAAGATGCTAAAGAAAGGCTACCAAAAGACGTCCATCTCGGTCGGCGGAGGAGATTCAACCGATGGGACTGACCTAAATACCGTACCTTAACAAGCCGATCCGTACAGCTAATATCGTCATAATCGGAATTCTATCACTGAACTACTTTTCGCAAAGTGTCAAACACGTTAAGCTGGCGAAACTTTGCGGCCGAAGAAAACGACGTAAGATTAATCTCTAGCTAACCGGACATACCGGAGGCTCCCTCTCTCAGTCGCCCGAGGTTGAGCCCTTTGCACAATGTTTGTTTCTCTCCGATGCAGACTTCTGAGCGGTCATGGCCTACTAATCTCGGCCGAAGAGTGCCTTGGGGTTCCTGCCAAATGGTCAACTTTTGGCCGCCTGGAATCTAACACAAATACATTTTGGAATGCTTTGATTTCCTAACATGGCAATTATGGTCGAAACGCTTATGTCAGACAGCACATTACAGCGCAGTGTAACGACATCGGTCGCCCGGAATTTAGCGAACACCACGAAGACATCTCCGAAGATGATGTCGATCACTCCGCGTTGGCTGTTGAGCCTGCTGCCGTGGGTGAACGTCGAAGGGGGGACTTACCGGGTCAACCGCACCAAGGTCGAGCTGAGCAAGGCAGAGCGGATCGAAGTGGATGTTCGGGACAGAGTCTTTTCGTTCCCTTCGGAATCGCTTCGTAGCGTGCCGTTGTTCTCGCGCGTGCCCGAGGCGGTACTGGCGCAGATGATGGGACGGTTCAAGACCGAAGAAGTCTCGCTGGGAAATAAACTGATGGTCGAGGGGGAAGACTTAAGCAAGTTCTTCATCATCGCCCAAGGACAAGTGGAAGTGCTGAGCAAAGGAGTGCATGGCAGCAACCTGCGAATTGCTCTGCTTACCGAAGGAGAATTCTTCGGCGAGACCGATCTGGTTTCGGACAAGCCTTCCGACGTGACCGTAAGAACCATCACCCCTTGCGTGCTGTTGACACTCTCGAGAAAAGACCTGGATGCGGTGTTGGCGGAAACGCCGAACTTGAGCGATGAATTCAAAAAGGCAGTGGCCGAGCATTTGGAACTGCGAAGCACCGTGAACCGCTACGGCGAGCGAAACATCGACTTGGTGTCTGGCTTTGCGGAGAACGTCGAGATTCCGGAAACGTTTGTGGATTACTCAGCCCATCCGCGGGAATACTCTCTCTCGGCGATTCAAACGGTGGTGCGCGTCCACACGCGGGTCTCCGACCTTTACAACGGTCCTTACGATCAATTGGAAGAGCAGATTCGTTTAACGGTCGAAGGGATCAAGGAGCGGCAAGAGTGGGAACTGGTCAACAACAGTAAATTTGGGCTCGTGCATTCGGCCGACCCGGCCATGCGGATCAGCACTCGTTACGGCGCACCGACGCCGGACGATTTGGACGAACTGCTGGCGCTGGTTTGGAAAAAACCGGCTTATTTCCTGGCACACCCCAAGGCGATTGCCGCCTTTGAGCGGGAATGCACCTGGCGTGGAGTGCCACCCGTCACGATGAACCTGTTCGGTACGCCGGTGATTACTTGGCGTGGGGTGCCGCTGGTGCCATGCGACAAACTGGAGATGAAGAGCCGATATCAATCGAACCAATGGTACGGCACAACAAGCATTCTCTTAATGCGTGTTGGAGAAGCAGACCAAGGGGTCGTGGGACTGCATCAGGCAGGGATCCCTGGGGAAATCAGCCCGAGCTTATCGGCGCGGCTGATGGGCCTCGACAGCTTAGGCGTGGCTTCGTACTTGTTGACGCTTTACTCGTCGTGCGCCGTGTTGACCGACGACGCTTTGGGCGTCCTCGAAAACGTCGAAGTCAATTACTATCACGATTACAACAGTCGCAAAACACGAGATTTTGAATTCGGCTCTGGAATTTGAGCAATAGATAAGGACTATCTTCGAATCACTAACATTACAAGAAACCAAACATGTCTGACAATTTATTACAGCGCAGTGTAACGACATCGGTCGCCCGGAATTTAGCGAACACCACGAAGACATCTCCGAAGATGATGTCGATCACTCCGCGTTGGCTGTTGAGCCTGCTGCCGTGGGTGAACGTCGAAGGGGGGACTTACCGGGTCAACCGCACCAAGGTCGAGCTGAGCAAGGCAGAGCGGATCGAAGTGGATGTTCGGGACAGAGTCTTTTCGTTCCCTTCGGAATCGCTTCGTAGCGTGCCGTTGTTCTCGCGCGTGCCCGAGGCGGTACTGGCGCAGATGATGGGACGGTTCAAGACCGAAGAAGTCTCGCTGGGAAATAAACTGATGGTCGAGGGGGAAGACTTAAGCAAGTTCTTCATCATCGCCCAAGGACAAGTGGAAGTGCTGAGCAAAGGAGTGCATGGCAGCAACCTGCGAATTGCTCTGCTTACCGAAGGAGAATTCTTCGGCGAGACCGATCTGGTTTCGGACAAGCCTTCCGACGTGACCGTAAGAACCATCACCCCTTGCGTGCTGTTGACACTCTCGAGAAAAGACCTGGATGCGGTGTTGGCGGAAACGCCGAACTTGAGCGATGAATTCAAAAAGGCAGTGGCCGAGCATTTGGAACTGCGAAGCACCGTGAACCGCTACGGCGAGCGAAACATCGACTTGGTGTCTGGCTTTGCGGAGAACGTCGAGATTCCGGAAACGTTTGTGGATTACTCAGCCCATCCGCGGGAATACTCTCTCTCGGCGATTCAAACGGTGGTGCGCGTCCACACGCGGGTCTCCGACCTTTACAACGGTCCTTACGATCAATTGGAAGAGCAGATTCGTTTAACGGTCGAAGGGATCAAGGAGCGGCAAGAGTGGGAACTGGTCAACAACAGTAAATTTGGGCTCGTGCATTCGGCCGACCCGGCCATGCGGATCAGCACTCGTTACGGCGCACCGACGCCGGACGATTTGGACGAACTGCTGGCGCTGGTTTGGAAAAAACCGGCTTATTTCCTGGCACACCCCAAGGCGATTGCCGCCTTTGAGCGGGAATGCACCTGGCGTGGAGTGCCACCCGTCACGATGAACCTGTTCGGTACGCCGGTGATTACTTGGCGTGGGGTGCCGCTGGTGCCATGCGACAAACTGGAGATGAAGAGCCGATATCAATCGAACCAATGGTACGGCACAACAAGCATTCTCTTAATGCGTGTTGGAGAAGCAGACCAAGGGGTCGTGGGACTGCATCAGGCAGGGATCCCTGGGGAAATCAGCCCGAGCTTATCGGCGCGGCTGATGGGCCTCGACAGCTTAGGCGTGGCTTCGTACTTGTTGACGCTTTACTCGTCGTGCGCCGTGTTGACCGACGACGCTTTGGGCGTCCTCGAAAACGTCGAAGTCAATTACTATCACGATTACGAGCACCGCCAAAGTAAAGTTAAGTAACGGTCGAATCAACTTCGCCGATCACTGGAGCTACTTCCGTGGACGAAATCACTCCTGATATGGTTGCCCGCATGGCTTCGCGTATTTATAACGAGAAGCCAAATGCGCCCAGCATGCCAGCAGCCGACGCTGCAATGCCGCAACCACCCCCGATGCCAACGTCACCCGCTTCACTTCCGGGTTATGCGGGAGGAATGCCATTCTCCGTGGGTTCGATGCCTAGTCCTACAGCGACTCCTGGAGTCGATGCTGTTCGAAGCGCGGTTGGGGCGACAGGTTTTCCTGGATTGCCGACTGCAACACCGCAGTCTGCGCAAGCAGTGGCTCCGGCACTTGGTGAAGGAACAACAATGCCCGGTTGGATCGGTAATCCACCGGTAACGAGCGATTCTGCCGCGGGGCTGAGTGCGTTTGTGCAAAAGATTCGCCGCAACGAGTTCACAGGACGAGATTCGGGCTTGAATTTGGTTCCACAGCGAAAAGAACCAAAAAGTTATGCTTCGTCGATCGGCCTCGCTGCAACTTCGCGGCCACTTGATATTCCGGCTATTCGCGAAGATTTTCCAATACTACGGCAGAAGATTCACGGCAAGCCGCTGGCTTGGTTCGATAACGCCGCGACCACCCAAAAGCCGCAAAGCGTGATCGATGCGATTGCTCACTTTTACGAGAATGATTATTCGAACATTCATCGTGGTGCTCACACGCTGGCCGCGCGCGCGACAGACGCTTACGAAAAGGCTCGCGAAAAGGTTCAGTCGTTTCTCGGCGCCTCATCGGTGAAGGAAATCGTCTTCGTTCGTGGAACGACAGAAGGCAGCAACCTCGTTGCTCAAACTTACGGCCGCAAGTTCTTGCAGCCTGGCGATGAGATTGTGTTGTCGATACTCGAGCATCATGCGCAAATTGTTCCTTGGCAGATGATTGCCAAAGAAAAAGGGGCTGTGCTGCGAGTCATTCCTGTCAACGACCATGGCGAAGTGATGCTCGAAGAGTATCAGCGGATACTTGGCCCAAAAACCAAAGTTGTTGCGTTGACGCAAGCTTCAAACAGCCTGGGCACGATTTTGCCCGTGGCGGAAATGACGCAAATGGCGAAGCGCTATGGGGCAAGAGTTGTGATTGACGGCGCGCAATCGGTTGCGCATATCCCGGTCAACATGCAACAACTTGGGGCCGATTTTTTCATCTTCTCGGGCCACAAGATCTTTGGTCCGACAGGCATCGGCGCAGTATTTGTCAAAGAAGAATTGCACGATATCTTGCCGCCGTGGCAAGGAGGCGGCAATATGATCCGCAATGTGACATTTGAAGAAACATCGTTCGCCGAAGCGCCAGCGCGGTTTGAGGCTGGCACGCCGAATATCGCGGATGCGGTTGGTTTAGGCGCAGCACTCGATTACGTCAACAAACTGGGGCTGCCAAATATCGCCAAGTACGAGCATGAATTGCTTCAGTATGCCACAGACGGCCTATCAAAGATCGACGGCTTGCGGCTGATCGGAACGGCACGCGAAAAGGTAAGTGTCGTTTCGTTCGTATTACCTAACCGTAGCACCGAAGAAGTTGGCCGCTTGCTTGATCAAGACGGCATTGCCGTCCGCGCAGGACATCATTGTGCCCAGCCATCGCTACGACGATTCGGCGTCGAATCAACCGTTCGCCCCTCCTTCTCTTTCTACAACACGACAGGCGAGATCGACCGGTTAATCGAGTCCATCAAACGAATTCGACGTCTGGTTTAGCAAGTCTTAACTTTGCGCGGTAATCTTTCTGTTATTGCACCGACAGCCGCTCCTTGGCTTCATCGCATCTATGCCGCTCTAGAACCGAATCTTCAGCGGCTTACGACCGAAGTACATAAAACGATTGACCAATTTCTAATCGAAGACAACCGCCGCCGAATGCAGCAAATGCTCGTGGTCGGCCAAGGATGGAAGCTTCATGGCCTCTTAAAATTTATGTGCTCAGGGCATGGACCGTAATTCTTCAGTGCCAATTGCAAGTATCGCATGTAGCTACTCCAGGTTCATCGATTGAGTAATCTTCGAATCGCTCCCAGGGTGGTATATCATTGGCGGCGCAACGGTGAAAGCCACGAATGAACCCGCGATATGCTGGGCAATTTTCTTGGGGTTTTTTGGCAATTGAAAATAACACCGGAACACTAACGCCGCGTGATGCAATAAGCAAAGACTGCCAAGCGTTCCAATCGGGTGCGTTTTTCCATACTTCAATCATTCGTTGAGTTTTGGTTTTCGCATCAGCTTCAGGGTCATAGACATGCCCAAGGGGTCGGAGAACTAAACACCAGGGATCATCCTCGGTTACAACCCACAGAAATGAGGCCACATCTCGTGCACGAAGACAAAGACAAACGGCATTACCGATTACAGTGGACTGAATTAAGTTACATTCTTCCAAAGTATGATGTAGATATTCAGGGTAGGTGTATTGGATACGACGGCCACTAGTCGTGTAGGTGGCATGTCGGCGCTGTGGATCAACCGCTGAAAGATACGGCAGGTTTTGAGCATCTTCTATACAATGAATGTTGGTAAGACTGTTAATGCCCACTCCGAGTAAAAGAATCAGTCCATCCCGTTCTAGCAATCGAAAAAAAGGTGACTCGCGTCCACAAGGAGTGAGGCTTTGACGATGACCCTCGAGTAAATATTTTGCATCGTCGCCGATGCCTACCCAAGAATGAGTCGGATGGCAACTGCGTATCGAATCGGCTTGTCGCCGAACGGTCTCTCCAATAATACCAGTAAAACCAGATTCATCGCTTGGACATGTGGATTGCGGGCACACTGTTTCACATTTGCGCAGCGCATAGTGATCAGAACGAATAGAGTCCCGGAATGAAGGAACAATGACGGCTCCACCAGCACCTGCAATCGTTCGAAGTGCTGTGACGATTGTTTCGGCTCCACCTTTTACGTGACCAAAACGCGAAAGTGAAGCGTGAATCATCAAACAGGCTGGCGACTGCAAGACAAGCGTAGATAATCCCTTCACAATTTGGTCGCAAGATACCTCAGCCGTCATAAGCAATTAAACATCTTGGTGCTCGAGGGATTTGAACATTCTTAACTTTAACTGCTCGTAATTAGTTGCAGAAAATAAAGCATTAAGCTCGCGAACTAAACTACTTTTCTGCTGTCTAGGTATTGGCCGGCATCACGCTTGCTCGATGTCGATCAATAATTTTTCTGTGTTTCTCCTCATCAAAAAGTGAATCTCCTTGAGTAGGAGGTGGCATTAACTCGAAATGACCAAAGTCGTCATGCCCTCGAACAAGCATTCCTAAGGGTTTTAGAGGACTATCTTGACGAACCTCTGTTGATACATATCGAACGGCTAAACCAATCCGTGGTGTATCTGGCGAAGTATTTACTTGCGATCCATGAACGATCCATAAATGATGTAGTGACATTTCTCCTGCTTGCAATTCGATATCAACGGCATCATTTTCGTCTACGGTAATGGCAATATCTTGCCCACGAGACAGGGCATTATCTGGATGATAAGTTTCTTGATGCGGCAACGCTCGTTGCTTGTGAGTTCCCGGGACAACACGTAAACAGCCATTTGCTGTTGTGCTTGGACCAAGGGCTATCCAAGCAGTAATCACCTTATCGTTCGATAAATTCCAATACATCCCATCTTGATGCCAACTAACAAAAGTTTTCTCCCCCGGCATTTTAGCAAACCAGCTAGTAGCCCAGACAATCAAATTAGGGCCTAGCACGCTTTCGACAGCATCCAGCACCCGTGGATTGTTAGCAATTTCATACACCCAGCGTGCACAATAATGCATTTCCGACAAGACAAGATACTTTTGACTGCCCGGTAGTTCAGCTAGGCGTGTGCGATTACGTTCGAGGTGATTTAAGAATTTGTTTCTATATGATTCAACCTCATCCAAACTTAAAACTGGAATCGGATAAAGATAGCCATTTTCTGCAAATCGATGTTGATCCTCATGTGTTAACTGAGTAGCGGCCGTTGTAAGCATCCTTAGTTATCCTTCTCACTAAACAGGTCGGCTTACGAAAATTGTGCAGGTAATTAACTTTGGCTCACGCTTTTTTGCGGGCGCGCGCGCTTCCAATTTGGGCCTTGAAGCGGCAAATGCTTTTGAGGTTGATATTCCGATGCTCCAGAAGCTAGATCGGTTAGCAAGCCGTTTGAAGCTTGGATTATTCTCTGGGCGCTGCCTTTTGCAGGGGCGAGACGAAAGCCATCGTTGAAAAGCATTTTCCAATAAGAATCTGTTTCGTATCCTCCCCGATCGATTTCAGCATCGTTACCTATATAACCAAACAAGCCATTTGTATCGCCACAAATCATTGTGTTTCCAAAAGGCGATCGCTCTCGAATCTCGCGGCCTGTGAGAGCAAAGTTTTCCCCCGGTGAGAAAAAGAATGCCGCGTCACCTATACGAAGTGCTCCAACGCAAATCGGCAGTGCAGATCTTACTGTTTCTTTGGTCTCTAGAATGCGCAAGCCTTCTTCTAAGTACTTACGATGCACGTTCACAAATGCAGTTTTTTGCTCTACGTTGAAAAATTCGGGAGCATTAATTCCGCAATACCAGCAGGCATTTGGATCGTCTTGTAATTCATTAATAAACGATATTCTTCCTTCGAGGGCCGCCTCCAGTTCCTCTCGTGAATACATGGGGCGGCATGGCAACTCGATGGTTTGCCAGCGCAGTGAGACCGGCTCGACGCGTACCGGCGCCATGCTTGGCAATGCCTGAACCGCGGCTCGGCCAATTTTTTCCCCTGTACGTTTTGCTTGGGTCGGATTGCCAAAAATGTGATAGCAATTGACATCGCCACACATGCCTTGAACAAACATCACGGGAGCGCCATCGAGAGCTTCTTCAATTCGTTGGCGCGCTGTGCCAACCCAATCGGGTGAAACCCACTTTTGGTCAATCATGGTGGCCGGATGAGAGCAAAAATTGAAAATTGCCCCTAAAGGTTTGCCATCGGAGCCATCAAATCGCACTAAACTAACCGTGGGATCAAAGTATTTGCCACTTTGCAATCCTTCTGCATGATGCCGACTAAATTTTACGCCGCCGTTGGGCATCGGAAAACGGGTGTTGTAGCTGGCTGAATCACAATAACCGCGGCCAACCCATACACTTGCAGGCTGAAGAGAATCCAATGCCGCGCGGGCGCCATTAATGAATAGGTCCATGAGCCTACGGCGCTCGGAAGTAGCAAAATCTAAGTCATGGCCGTTGACCTTGCAGATGACACTGCCTGTTACTTTGGAACCTGGCAGAGCTCCACTGCTATGGGTTTGGCTGGTCGACCAGATCACCTGATTTCGAGACAAGCCAACGGCCGCAGCAATTTCATCTCGCAATGCATCTGTTTCTTTTACAAATGCGCCAACAAGATCGGAGCCAAACCAAAGAATGCGAACACCTTGTTGCTCAATCGCAATGCAA
>CAZIGP010000127.1:0-2695 GCA_964538425.1 uncultured Pirellulales bacterium
TCCGGTGTGCTGTTTGGATTGGGCTTGGCGCGGGTCGGAACAACGCTGGTCAACTCCTTGTGCAACGGGATTGCTCTGATTACAGGCTCTTTAATTCCTCTGATAGTTCAACATCGCGAAGCCCTGGAAGGGCAAATTGGTGCATTCCTGATTGCGGGCTTTCTTCTTTCAGTGGCTGGAGTCTGCATTTGCGCCTGGGCAGGTTCGCAGCGCGATGAGCCGTCTGAGTATATGGATCAGCGTGCAAGCGATCGTCCCATTCCGCAGCGCGTCGTGGTGCAAGGCATTCTGTTTAGTGTCGGCGCCGGCTTACTGACTCCGCTGGTCAACTTGGGATTAGCATTTGGCGATGGATTGATGCAAGTTGCTCGCGATCACGGCACTTCGGAAACTTTTATCAGCTTTGCCGTATACGTCCCGTTTTTTGCGACGACGTTTGTCAGCAATGGTCTGTATTGCGCGTATTTATGGAAAAAGCATCAAACATTCCGACAATTGAGTGGGCCACGTCATTGGCAACTAATCGCGATTGGTGGGCTCATCGCCGTGTTATGGATGGGGGGCAATGTACTCTACGGATGGGCACTCACTTGGATGCAGTCGTTTGGTCCCGTGATTGGATGGCCGATTTGCCTGGCAAGCTGCAATATTGCCGCCGCTGTCGTCGAATGCAGCTACGGCGACTGGAAAGGCAAGCCGCTACTCATCCTGGTGGCCGGGCTCGGAATTCTGACCATCTCGATTGCCACGTTTGGCTATGTGTGCCTGCTCATTCAGAACGCCACGCCGGCTTCGTCGTAATTCACCCCAGCCAACACGATTCACCCTATTGAGAGGAGTTTTTCAGCCATGTCGTCGAGCCCGATGGAACAGTTCCAATATACGATCGTTCTTTGTGACAACTTAGAGCTGATGAAGACATTTTATCGAGAAACCTTTGCCTTTCCCGTCGACTTGGATACGCCGACTACGCTGACGTTTCGCACCGGCTCGGTCATTTTGGCGCTGCGTCAAAGGACGCGAGATTATGACGGCAAAGGCACTCGAAAAGGGTTACCTGGCGTTCAGCTTGCCTTTTTGGTCTCGTCTGCCGAAGTCGATGCGCAGTACCGCCGGCTCGTAGAGCGAGGCGTGCCGATTTTCGATCCGCCGAAAGATCAGGATTGGGGACATCGAACGGTGTACTTTTCCGATCCGGAAGGAAACCTGCTCGAATTTTTCTGCCCTTTGACGCAATAAAACAGCAATCTTTGCGTCAGACCAAGATGTCACATAAGTAGCCGATCAACAATAATGGCTGTCCTGATAAATTCATTGCTTTGCCCGCGCTGTTCGAAGTGACTCAAGGACGAGAGTCGCACATTTGACTAGCGGCTCTCTTACCACAGGCTTTCAAAAAATCTTGGAACGGCCTGCCAATCGATTGGTCCACGATTCGTTTTGTTTGAGTTTGGCACGACTAGAGGCTTTGAAACAAAAATAGCTGGCGACGGCGCAGGCGTAAGTTTCAGATCGGTCGAGCTCATATTTGCCGGTGGCGCACTCGAATTGACGGTCGATTGATAACTTGCCGGTTCGATAAAACCAGCAAACGATGCTCGAACTGGATGAGCGTTGAATGATGAAACGCCGGGTGATGAAACACCGATCGTCGATGTCGGAGCTTTGTTACCGAACCATCCTGTTTGAATCAAGGCAGAAGACACTGCTCCTGTCGTAGAAATCAAAGCAGCGATTACTAAAGCTGACGATTGCCACCGCGCTATTTTGGACGGATCGCTCATCTCGTGTCTCCGAGGGATGTCACGATTCAGATCAACATGGCCTAACGATTTCATTTTACGGTGGCATTGTGTGTGCTGCGAGAGATTCAGATACAAAATCGAAATTGTTCGTCGTTAAGAAACGTATTTGAGGAAAACTTTGCGCAATTTCACTACAGTCTGTGGGCGACATCATCACAACCACATCGATGCTGTATAATGTAAGAAGTAACGACTTTAACGACAAAGCAAGCTAGCAGCACGATCTATCGAGCGAAAAGACCTATGAATTGAGACGCTTGCATGCGTCGGAGGGCAAGGACATGAACGACGATTATTCAAAACAATTTTCGGAAGACTCTTATTGGAGCAAACTCAAAAACTTTGCCAAGCAAGCAGGGAGAGAAGTGGTGGAGAAGTCGCTGATTTTGTATTACGTCGGAACGGATCCGACCGTGCCTAGCTGGGCGAAGGGAATTGTGGCAGCAGCTTTGGGTTACTTTATCGTTCCTGTAGACGCCATTCCCGATTTAGCTCCATTCGTGGGATACGCCGATGATCTGGGAGCCATCTCAATGGCACTGGCTGCGATTGCTTCGTGCATATCAAAAGCACACGTCGAGCAAGCCAAACTGAAAACCGAAGAATGGCTTGGCGATAATCGCTAATCTTATCAAATCTAAACAAGCAATTGAAATAAGCAGAAAATGCCGGCAAAGTCTTTGCAAATCACTACGTGCAGATGCTTAATGCGGCTTGTATAATCTTAGTTGCTTATCTTTTTTGCAGATAAAAACTGCGTCACCTTGGCAAACAAGGAATGAGTATGAATTCCAAATTGGCAATCGCTGCTTTGTTGGGTCTTCTGTTAAATGCTTCCAATGCTTTATCGCAAGATAAATCGGAGAGTAAAAATTCTGATCGCTCGGCCG
>CAZIGP010000127.1:2705-9144 GCA_964538425.1 uncultured Pirellulales bacterium
GACTACGAATGTGTTGCCGTTTCCAGATTTTCGATATCAAGGTAGCGTCGGTCGGACGATTAAAGAAAGCGATCCGCCAGAGTTTCCACAGCCGGTTCGGCCACCCAAAGGCGCACCAAATATCGTGTACATTCTGATCGACGATGCAGGGTACGGACAGTTTGGCACGTTTGGTGGCCAAGTGCAGACGCCGGCGCTCGATAAAGTTGCTGCTCAAGGGCTATGTTATACTCGCTTTCATACAACGGCCCTTTGTTCGCCAACACGCGCAGCACTGCTCACAGGACGCAATCATCACTCTACCAGCAATGGCGTGATCACTGAAGCAGCAACCGGATACGATGGCTACACCGGCATCATTGGCAAGAATGTAGGAACCATTGCCGAAGTTTTGCGACAGTATGGATATGCCACTGCGTGGTTTGGTAAGAACCATAACACGCCTGATTGGGAAACAAGCCAGGTCGGCCCATTCGATCGTTGGCCGAGCGGCTTGGGTTTCGACTACTTCTACGGGTTCATGGGAGGCGACATGGACCAATGGCAGCCCACCCTTTATGAAAATCATGAACTCGTTCCGCGCTCGAAAGATCCGAAGTACATTCTGACGACCGATCTTGTTGATAAGGCCACCGCATGGCTACGTCGCACACGCTCGATAGCCGCGAACAAGCCATATTTCTTATATATGTCCACTGGCGCGACACATGCTCCGCACCAGGTTTCGCCGGAATACATTGCCAAGTTCCGTGGGAAATTCGATATGGGTTGGGACGCATATCGCGAACAGACGTTCGCGCGGCAAAAAAAACTCGGCGTTGTGCCACCCGATGCACAGTTGACGAAGCGGCCGAAGGAATTGCCCGCATGGGATTCACTCTCGGCGGATCAAAAACGGCTGTTTTCACGAATGATGGAAGTCTTCGCCGCTTTTACCGCGCAGACCGACTATGAAATGGGCCGTCTGCTGGAAGTCGTTCGTTCGCTTCCCGACGCCGACAATACGCTGATCTTCTACGAAGTTGGCGACAACGGCTCATCGGCGGAAGGTGGCCTCGTGGGGTTGCTCAACGAAAACTCGTTCTTCAACAATGTACCGGAGTCGCTCGAAGATAATCTCAAGCACATCGACGAAATCGGCGGGCCGAAACATTTCAACCATTTTCCAGCCGGCTGGGCGTGGGCGATGAATACGCCTTTCCAATGGACAAAGCAAATTGCCTCGCACCTTGGCGGAGTCCGCAACCCGCTGGCAGTATCTTGGCCGGCGCGGATCAAAGACAAAGGAGGCATTCGATCGCAGTTCCACCATGTGATCGATATTGCTCCTACGATTTATGAAGCGGTCGGCATTGAGTTCCCAGAGATTTTGAACGGTGTCGCACAGAAGCCGATTGAAGGCGTGTCAATGGTCTACTCATTCGACAAAGCCAACGCTCCGGGGCACCGCCGCACACAGTATTTCGAAATGTTCATCAACCGCGGCATTTTTCACGATGGCTGGTGGGCAGCGTCCCGCGTCAATATTCCGTGGGAAGGAAGTGCCAAGGCGGCAAACCCCGACACCGCGACTTGGGAACTTTACAACTTGGACGACGACTTCAGCCAGGCAAATGATTTAGCGAGCAGCAATCCGACGAAGCTGCGCGAGCTTCAAGACCTCTGGTGGACCGAGGCAGCAAAATATAGTGTGCTGCCTCTCGACGGTCGCAAGACAGAGCGGCTTAACGGCGAACTGCAAGGGCGGCCATCACTCACTGGGCATCGCACGTCGTTCACCTATTACCCTGGCGTCGTCGCATTGCCAGCAGGCAGCGCGCCGAACGTCCTCAACAAATCGTTCTCGATCACCGCCGATGTCACGATCAAAAACGGCAAGTCCGAGGGTGCAATTCTCTCGCTCGGCGGCAGCGACGGTGGGTACGGGCTTTATGTTCGCGATGGCAAACCCGTGTTCGCGGGCAATTTCCTCGGCCGATCGATCACGCGTGTCACCTCCGATGCGCCGCTGCCAAACGGCCCGGTCAAGCTACGCGCTGAATTCCGCTACGACGGCGGTGGGCTCGGCAAGGGTGGAACGATGTCGCTGTTTGTGAATGGCAAAAAAGTGGGCGAAGGGCGGATGCAACAGACGCAAGGAATTACACTTGGGCTTGGCGGAACCTTGGACATTGGCGAGGACACGGGTTCGGCAGTCGATGAAACCTACACACCGCCATTTCGTTTTAGCGACACCATTGGGCAAGTCACCGTCGATCTGCAACCGAGATGATTCCATGTCCGCAAAGCGTGCTTTGCCATCCATTTACGAAAACGAAAGAGCTATTCCCGATCCTGATTTAGCGTTATGCTGTAAGCCGTCTGTTACTGTACTCTGCGTTGAATTCATCTGCGAATTAAGGCTACTAACATGATGGTTAATGTTATTCCTTCATTGTTTGCTCAAGCGCAAGTCGACAATTTGGAAGACTGGCTTAAAGGCTCCGGAATGTGGACTTGGGTTGTTGCAGGCGTAATTATTTTCTTTGCGCTGGTTTTTCTGATTCTTGTGCTAGCTTACGGCAAGCTCTGGTTTCAGGCCTACATGTCGAATGCTCGCGTGAGCCTCTGGAGCCTCGTCGGCATGAGCTTGCGCAAGGTCGACGCTCGCGTCATTGTGCAAGCGAAAATTATGGCGATGCAGGCCGGCGTTGGAACCGACCCACACACAGGAATTACAACGCGACGGTTAGAAGCACACTATTTAGCAGGTGGCGATGTCCCTCGCGTTATTCGAGCGATCATTGCCGCGCAGCGGGCTGACATCGATTTAGACTTCGATCGAGCGGCAGCGATTGACTTAGCTGGCCGCGATGTGCTCGATGCCGTACAAACCAGCGTCAGTCCTAAAGTGATCGACTGCCCCGACCCGAACACCAGCCGCAAAAGTACACTCTCGGCCATTGCCAAAAATGGTGTTGAATTGCGGGTGAAGGCCCGCGTGACGGTGCGCACCAATTTGCAACAACTCATTGGCGGTGCAACAGAAGAAACGATTATCGCCCGGGTTGGCGAAGGCATCATTACCGCCATTGGCTCAGCCGAGAGTCATCTGAGCGTGATCGAAAATCCTGACCGCATCAGTAAGGCCGTGTTGGAGCGCGGCCTGGATGCCAACACGGCGTTCCAAATCGTATCGATCGATATCGCCGACGTCGATGTCGGCGAAAACATCGGCGCCCGACTCCAAGCCGATCAAGCTGAAGCAGACACCCGTGTAGCCCGCGCAAAAGCCGAAGAACGCCGAGCCTTCGCCATTGCCAAAGAGCAAGAAATGAAAGCCGCCGTACAACAAAACCGAGCTTTGGTCGTAAAAGCTGAAGCCGAAGTCCCCATGGCCATGGCGCATGCCTTCCGCAGCGGCAATTTGCACGGGAAAGCGGAAGACAACGGGGCTGCTTAGTTCCGACGGCGACAGCTTTTCAATTATCGTTACTGCGGCTTGGCAAAATTCTGTCCGGCTGCTGCCCAGGCATTGAGTTCGGTTGCTGCAATGCGCCCCACGTGGCCATCAACATATAAGTAGTTTGCACAGTCTTCGTGGCGATCGGGGTCGATTTCTTTTGCAATTTCCTGCCAAACGGTACCTGCAGCAATAAATTCTGGCTTGAACCAACTCGTGCAATGGGCGTGATCGCGAGTAACTTTGATTACGCCACTATCAACGTCATCGGCGACTTCGAAGACGGCAATCGTTTTCGAGGTGGCTAATAGTTGTTTAATGTTAGTGCGGGCATCAGGTGATGTGGTTGAATTCAAGTAATTATTAATGATGTAACACGATGCTTTGGCAGTTAATCTTTCAGCCTTATATTTGTCCGATGGGCAGATTCGAATTTCATCCACGTTTTCTGCGTACGGAGCTAAAGTGTAAATCCACGAAATGGAATGAGAATTCTTGGGAAACGCTCCTTTGTTGGCATTGCAAAACTGATGGAGCGCAAGACCAATCTGATGCAGATTGTTAGCGCAACTAGCACGTCGCGTTGCCGCTCGCGCCGCTTGCACAGCCGGTAATAACAAAGCGATCAAGACACCCAAAATTGCAATGACGACAAGCAACTCAATTAATGTAAAACCAGATTTACGGCGCACGGAGCACCTCTCCTTGATGAAAGTGAGAATAATAAGAGGAAACTGAGCTAGCGCTGTAATTACCAAACAGTAAATTCGCCTAAACTCACCGATTTGGCATTCTTACGAAGATGGCAAGCGCATCTGCTGCGCAACACTGGGCGCAGGCAGATTCAAGCAATCAACGCCAGCTCAACTGATATTTTCAAGCCGCGGAAGAGCGCGGCGGAGGTGTAGGCGGAGCATCTACCCAAGAACACAGTTGCATAGTTGGTTCTACTGTCTGTGCAACGAAGGGAAGAAAAATATCAAAATCAATTCCAGGCGGAGGCAAAGAAATTCCCACACCCATCCAGTTGTCTCCCACACCACGACATTTGAGCGCATTTAGCAAAACGACGCTATCCGAAGCCGTGGGTTTTTCGCCCACCCGTTTTTTATCTCCCTTTTTTGAATCGCAACAACTGCTTGAAACAGGCGGTTTGCAGCACGATTCCACAACCGGAGCTTTGCAGCAACAACATTTTGGCTTCGGTTGTGAGTCGAGCAAGCCGCGTGAGCGGGCTTCCTCCAAAACATAAGGTGGCGGAGTTACATCATTTTCTTTGGCCCAAGCCAGCTTTTCTGCCATCGACATACAACAGCAATCTCGCCAACATTGGTCGGCAGAATGACAGCCACAGCGGTGATGCATACATGGAAAAACTTCGTCGCTGAGAGGAAAGCTGGCCACAGGAATCGGCAACCCAATCGCCAGAACAGAATAAAAAGCGATCGCCAACCAGCAAGCCAATCCATACTTGCGGCGACGCGCACTGCTTTTAAAGCAAATTCGCAGTCGACCGAGCAGCGATATCGTTGTGGGGAGAGACATTCGACCTAATGCAGATGGCGGAACCAACAATTTACTCGCAGGAAAGCCGACAATCTAGCCATCCCTACTCATTGCTTCTGCTTGTTCATGACACATAATCCCCCTACAATAACCGGCCGTAAGAGATTTGCCCGCATAAGCACAGGGATGTAGCAAGTTATGGCAAGAAAAGTAATTTTGGATGTCGATCCGGGCATCGACGATGCGGTGGCGATTGCGCTGGCGCTGTTCGATCCACGGTTAGAAGTGGTGGCCATTACTGCTACCGGTGGCAACGTTTTTCCCGCGCAGGCCACGCGAAACGTTCAAGCACTGGTCGAGTTGCTCGATCCGCCGCGCTGGCCACGAGTCGGCGCCGCACCGGAAGACAATCCGCTTCCCGCCGATGGGCGATTGCTGCATGGCAACAACGGGCTAGGCAACGTCGATTTTCCGATTGCTGAATTAGCGAAAGTGCATCCGGCTGAAAAGGTATTATGCGATGAAGTTCGCTCCGCGCCCGAGGACATCACTGTTATTTGTCTTGGACCGCTTACGAACATTGCCCGCGCGATGCAGCGCGATACCGAATGGCTCTCACTCGTAAGTCGATTAGTCATTTCCGGTGGCAGTTTAGGCGTTCCCGGACGCAATAGCCCTGTTGCCGATTTCAACGTGTATTGCGATCCGCTGTCGGCTCGTAAAGTAATCAAATCGCCGATGACGAAAACGCTCATTCCACTCGATGTCAGCGGCGAGCTAACATTTACCTTTGATTTTCTAGATCAATTGCCGAGTGAATCGACGCGAGCTGGTTCGGTGCTCCGGCAGATTCTGCCATTTGCATTCCGTGCTCAGCGGCAAGTGCTTGGACAAGAACATATTAATTTGCATGATGTCGTGGCTGTTATTGCCGCTACCAATCCCGAGTTGTTCGAAATGGAGATGATGGGCGCCGATGTGGAAACGGAAGGTGAGTTAACCACTGGCATGGTCGTATTCGATCGGCGTCGCCCCGCGCTACGAGAATGGCGATCTAATGTAGAAGTCGCATTAAAAGCCGACATTGCCGGTGTACGAGACTGCGTGCTCCGTGGATTAGAACAAGCCGGCAAGGCCAGTTAAGAACAATCTAGCGCACACTTAGTTGCCTAATTTATTCAATAAATCTTCTGCTTGCTTGGCCGTTTCCGTGCCGGCTGCATCTTGCATTATTTTCTTCAGGATTGTTTCCGCTCGTTTTCGAATGGCAGGCGCCTGAGATTTTTCGAGCATTTTGCGAACACCTTCTAGCTCTTTTTCGGCTTTTTGAGTTGCTATAATTTGCGGATCGATGGCCAAAACTTTCCGTTTGCTAGTTACCTCGGCTGGCAAATCAAATCCGGGAAAGCGTTGTGGCAGCTCGCTGAAAAGCTTTAAAGCGGTAACTTTGTCTCCTTTTTCCAGCGCCGCATTTGCCTCGGCAATGGCTGC
>CAZIGP010000128.1:0-9126 GCA_964538425.1 uncultured Pirellulales bacterium
AGTCTGGATGAGTCACGGCGACCAAGTGAGCGCCGTTTCTGAAGAATTCGAGCCATTGGCACGTACAGCCACTTGTCCAATTACTGCAGTGAAACACAAACGACTGCCTATCTATGGGCTCCAGTTCCATCCGGAAGTTACGCACACACCACCGGGTAAAGCAATTCTTGGCAACTTTTTAAAAAACGTTTGCGGTTGCCACAGTACTTGGCGATTGTCGGATTTTGCCGATCATGCCATTCGCGAAATGCGTGAACGAGTTGGCAAGCGTCGTGTGATTTGTGGATTGTCGGGCGGTGTCGATTCATCGGTCGTTGCAGCGTTGTTGGCTCAAGCGATCGGCTCGCAATTATCGTGCATTTTGGTGGACAACGGCCTACTTAGAAAAGATGAAGAAGCAGCAGTGATCCGCGAATTCACGACGCATTTCAAAACCGATCTCCATGTGGTGAAAGCAGAAGATCGCTTTTTGACGGCGCTGAAGGGCGTGACCGACCCACAAGCCAAGCGAAAAATCATCGGTCACGAATTCATTGAATGTTTCAAAGACGAAGCAAAACGAATTCAAGACGCTCACTTCTTAGCACAAGGCACTTTGTACCCCGATGTCATCGAAAGTGGCGCGGCCCCTGATGGCCCGGCAGCAACAATCAAATTGCATCACAACGTCGGCGGATTACCGGCAGAACTAGGCTTCGAGCTCATCGAACCTCTCCGCGACTTATTCAAAGATGAAGTGCGCCGCCTTGGAATTCAACTTGGTTTGCCGGAAGACATCGTATGGCGGCATCCGTTTCCTGGCCCAGGCTTGGCGGTGCGATGCCTTGGCGAAGTCACCAAACGCCGGCTCGATACGCTGCGCGAAGCTGATGAAATTGTCGTCAACGAAATCAAAGCCGCTGGATTGTACCGCCAAACGGCTCAAGTTTTCGCCGTCCTGCTGCCAGTGCAAAGCGTCGGCGTAATGGGGGATGCTCGAACTTACGACGACGTACTGGCCGTACGAGCGGTCGATACTGAAGATTTCATGACCGCCGATTGGAGCCGCTTGCCTTACGACTTGCTTGCCAAAATTTCTACGCGGATCATCAACGAAGTCAAAGGCATCAACCGCGTAGTGTACGATATCAGCAGCAAGCCTCCCGCAACGATCGAGTGGGAATAAAAAACAGTCGAGGAATAGAGGCTGTCGAGCAAAGAATGCTTTCCCGCCATTGCGTGTTAGAGATAAACCGCAGCTAGCTTCCTAAAGTATTGATCGCCGAGCGAATTTCTTCGAGGCTGGCATTGGCTGGTAGTGGTTCTCCAATCACAACAAAAGTACGGCCGTCCGATTTCCAGCCTGCTTCCGGATGCGTGGGCGATTCTCCACAATAAACCGGTAGAATTCCCGCAGGCACCTTGCTACGCAATTCCGTAAGCAAGTGCTTTCCTGAAAAATGCTGTTCGTGATCGCCAGCGGAGCCATCTTCCAAGCTCAACCCAAGAATATTGCCTTGGCCAAGTGTTACTAGACCTCTTGCGAGTGCGTTATCTTCTTCCGCAAGCCGAACCTTAGGCCCCGTGGCAATCATAACGCCTGTCTTCACGGCTAGCTTTCGTAAAAAATTATCACCACCGGCATCGTGTGGGGCAAGAAATCTTGCAAATCGATCGAGTGTCGACGCCACAAAGACCCAATGGTTAAAGTCACGGCAATTACTAACGAGAATCACTTGCCCGTTGGCAGGAATATTATCGAGCCCTAATGCTTGTAGATGCCGGCGTCGCGACGATCGCAACCACGACACCGCACGCAAAATAAAATCCGGCCGCTGCCACCATAACCATAACAGCATGGCAACGGTCGTGAAGCTAGCGCCCATGAACAGCAGTTTAGGAATTTGACCTTCACGCATGAGCTGATGAAGATACGGGGCCACCAGTTGCTTGTCTTTGCGGACGTCATCATATTCCCATCGCAGATCAAGTACCGATTGCAAGATGGCGGTTGCCACAAAAAAAACAATCACGGCAATCAAGCCACCAGTCACATTGAAAAAGTTGCTGGTTGCGACCAGGCTACCTTTGCTTTCTTTTGGTGCACGATGCTGCAACAAAGTGTAGAGCGGCACGATATACAACCCTGCCGCTGTGCCAACCGCAATCAAACAGGCAATCATTTTGCCTCGTTCGTTCGCTACGCTAGCCATCACGGCAGTGCAAAAAATAAGCAGCGTCAAACCAATTGGCACCAAGCCCAATTCCAATCGATTGCCGGAAAAATACCCAGCCAACGAACAGCCAATTCCTACCCCCAAGCCAACCAACCCGATGAGCAAAGCCACCTCGAATTCTGTCTTCGCTGCCTTGGCATGTTCACCGAGTTTCTCAGTTTCTTCGGCTCTCCCCATTCCCAGCTCAGCAGCAAGCTTTGGATCTAGCTTTTGAGCAATCTCCATTTCTTCTTTTGTTTCGCCTTGAAATAGCAAGGTCTGACGCAAATAAAGCGTCATGAACAGAAAAAATGCAATGCCGACCGTTGCCAAGACCAGTGATTTTGATTTCCGCAGCAGCCCCAAGTTTTGCTTCATCGGCGTCCACGGTTCCCAAATCATAGGTTTATGTGGCGCGGCGGGTGGAATGGGCTCCATCAAAAAAGCGCCCACAGCACCTACAAGAGCAAATGCCAAGAGCACGACACCGATGATCCATTCGTGCCCTGGTGTTAACACATTAGCATCGCCTGAGGTGTCGATCGTCGATTTGACGATTCCGTAAAGCAAACCTCCAAACATCGTTCCCAAGATGTTGGCCGTAAAGCTAGTGCCTTCCAGCAAGCCGTTGCCGCGCGAAAGAATAGAGGTATGCAAAAGCTCCGGCATCACGCCATATTTGGCAGGAATGAAAAAGGCACTATGGGTGCCCATCATAAACACAACTGAGATCACCAGAAACGAACTCCAAATCGCAAGTGTTTCCGGTGAGGCAATTCCCCATCCCGCGGCATGTGGCAACAAAAAGCCCACAAGGCCGATCGCCATGATAACCACTTCTGCCAACTTCCAAAAAACAACAATCGTGCGCTTACTGTACTTGTCAGCGAGCACTCCTGCCAACGGCGAGAACAAAAAGAACGGCGTGATAAAGCAGGCTGTAACGATCGAAATTAATGCTTTGGTATCGAAGTGTGGAACCTTTGCAAATCGCACAAGCATATCGGTGGCATAAAACAGCGCCACAATATGGCTGGCCTGATCATTAAATGCTGCCAAAAACTGTGAAAGCAAAAGTCCGATATAGCTGCGCGATTTAAGCGTCGTGGATGGCGTGAATTTTTTATAAATCGAATATGCAGCCGGCACCGAAACATCTACCTTGGCAACATCGCCGGCAGTTTTAGAAACTGCTGAAGCGCGCGCGTTTGAATCGCGAATGGAAGAATCAGGTTGTGAAGTCACGGCTATTTATCAATCAGAGCCGTAAGATCGGCTCGCAAATTCTAAAATATGGGAATCTGCGAATATAAAGGACCAATCTCAGTGCGGCAACACTCCAATTCTTCGTTAATCTTGGGCCAGTTGCGAGAAAAGCAGTCATATGGCACGATGTTGGTTTACCCTGCGACCAAACCATACGACATTTTCCCTCATCATCCGCATAACCGTTAAAAAGGTACGCCCATGCCCGCATTTCCTGAAGTTTCGAAAATCAAGTTCGAAGGCACCAAGAATCGCAATCCACTCGCTTTTCACCACTACGACGAGAATGAAGTGGTAGAAGGCAAGAAGATGAGAGATCACTTTCGCTTCAGCGTTGCTTATTGGCACTCCTTCCGCGGAACGGGCAGCGATCCGTTCGGCCCAGGCACTATGGTGCGTCCTTGGGAAGGACCGACCGACAATGTCGAGAATGCTTGCAACCGCGCACGTGTTGGTTTCGAATTCATGGAGAAGCTCGGCACTCCCTTTTATTGCTTCCACGACCGCGACGTCGCGCCCGAAGGAGCGACGCTGGCCGAATCGAACAAAAATCTAGATGCCGTGGCAAAGGTTTTGAAGGAAGAGCAACAGCGCACCGGCATCAAACTGCTCTGGGGCACCGCGAATCTATTCAGCAATCGTCGTTACATGCATGGCGCGGCAACCAGTTGCAATGCCGATGCGTTCGCTCTCGCTGCCGCTCAGGTAAAGAAGGCGCTCGAAGTGACGAAAGAACTTGGCGGTGAAGGCTATACATTTTGGGGTGGTCGAGAAGGATATCAAAATCTGTGGAACACCAATATGAAACGCGAGGTCGACCATCTCGCCAAGTTCATGCACATGGCAGTCAATTACGCTAAAGAAATCGGTTTCACCGGCCAATTTTATTTCGAACCGAAACCGAAGGAACCTACAAAACATCAGTACGATTCCGACAGCGCTGCTTGCATCAATTTCTTGCGTGCTTATGGCCTCGAAAAGCACGTGAAGATGAACATTGAAGCCAACCATGCTACGCTCGCCGGCCATTCGATGCATCACGAAATTGAATATGCCGCGATGCAAGGCTTTCTCGGCTCGATCGATGCCAACTACGGCGACCTGATGCTTGGCTGGGACACTGATCAATTCCCAACCGACATTTACCTCACCACGCAAATCATGCTGGTACTGCTCAAATACGGCGGTTTCACCAGTGGTGGCCTCAACTTCGATGCCAAAGTCCGTCGCGAAAGCTTCGAGCCGATCGATCTTTTCCACGCTCATATCGGCGGCATGGATGCCTTTGCCCGTGGCCTAAAAATTGCTGCTGCCATCCGCGCCGACGGCACACTCGATAAGTTGGTAAAAGATCGCTACGCCTCTTTCGACAGCGGCATCGGGGCCGAAATCGAATCCGGCAAAGCCAATTTCAAAACGCTGGAAGAATATATGCTCAAAAAAGGCGACATCACACCGAACACCAGCGGCCGTCAGGAGATGATCGAGAATTTAATTAATACATTTATCTAGTCGATAATCTTGGTTGTTCTCAATCAAGACGAAGCAAGAAGTAGTCTGGTTAATCGCGAGTCAGGTGCTCCGCGATCGCCCTGTCTGCTATTCGTCGCGCGATCCCTAACCACTCTGCTTTACCTGTCACGTGCCGGGTCACGTAAACACCTTCCATCAATAAGCAAAGCTCCTGGGCCAGCACCCGCGGCTCTTTTGCCCCTGCCGCTGCTGTGAAATCAGTCACAACATCTTCCATCGCCTGCTTGCTCCGAGCTGCGGCGACATGTGCCGGCTCGTGCTGGAGCGGAAACTCAATCGCCGCATTCACAAAAATGCAGCCCTGAAATCCCTGATCGTTGATCAGCTCTTCGACTACGTCGAATAGCGCCCGCAACTGTGCTACGGGGTCGCTTCCTCCGCGCTGCTGCGCCATTTCGCGAAACGATTTTTGCATCAGCCGGTCGTGATCCGCTAGCGCCTCAAGCATCAAGTCTTCTTTACACTCGAAGTGCTTGTAAAATGCTGTTTTGCTGATGCCAACGTCAGTCAAAATCTGGTCGATGCCAACATTGCGAAAGCCATCTCGATAGAACCGCTTAGTGGCAGCATCGACAAGCTTTTGGCGGGTAGTAGTAGCCACGGTTGTTTTCCTCGGAAAAACAGGCCCAGTAAAAGGTTTACTACAAGTCAACCTTAAGGTGTACCATAAGTCAACTTTGAAAATCTGCTCAATAAACGATAGTTAGATAGATGTGAAATCGCTCAAGTAACATTTACCCCTTAAATTTCGCTAACAAAAGTCCTTATCTCAAACGGAATAACAAGGAGAACGGAATATGAAACGCACGATTTTCCTAGCCTACGGCATTGCCTGCTATGCGATGTTTTTGGTTGTTTATTTCTATTTCGCCGGCTTCGTTGGTAACTTTTTGGTCCCTAAATCGATCGATTCTGGCTCGCCACGTCCAATCGGCATCGCCCTGGCCATTGATCTTGTATTGATCGCCCTGTTCGTTCTGCAACATTCCATCATGGCCCGTCCGGCTTTCAAACAAGTTTGGACCAAGCTGGTACCCCAGCCGATCGAACGTAGCACCTATGTACTCGCTTCCAACCTTGTGCTCATTTTGCTGATGTGGCTATGGCAACCCATCGTCGCGCCAATTTGGAATGTTTCATCCGGAGTTGGCCACTGGCTACTTACCGCACTCTTTGTGGTCGGTTGGTTACTGGTACCCACCGTAGCGATGATGCTGAATGCCTTCGACCTTTTTGGCACGCGTCAAGTTTGGTTACACTTCAAAAACCAACCATACACATCGCTCCCTTTCAGCACGCCCATGGTTTATAAGTTGGTTCGTCATCCGCTTTACGTCGGGTGGATGCTCGCCTTTTGGGCCACACCAACCATGTCGCTAGGTCACTTAATCTTTGCAGCCACAATGAGCGGCTACATGATCGCCGCCACGTTTGTCGAAGAACGCGATTTAGCCAAACATTTCGGCGCTCAGTACGAAGACTATCAACGTATGGTCGGCCGTTTCTTGCCACGAGTGGGAAGCAGCGCCACAAAATTACAATCAGCCTCGGCAAACCGTTAGGAACCCTCTTTTTTAGAAGAATTCAAAGTGAGTGCGTCTGAAACATCACACGCACACTTGTTTTATAGTTTCCGGTCACGTCACTGTGATTAACACTATGCATGGAGTCAGAAGACCTGCGCACAATTCCTAGGCTCACTTTCCGAATCCGATCAGCATTCCGCCTGTGCCAACCAACACAATTCCCAGCCATCCTAACGCTCCTAATCGCTCGTGTAACAACGCGGCCGAGAAGATCGCAACCAATACAACGCTGAATTTATCAACCGCAGCTACTCTTGAAGCATCTCCAACATGTAGCGCTCTAAAGTAACAGAACCAAGACGCCCCAGTGGCAAGTCCGGACAAAGTTAAGAAAAACCATGCTTGCGACGGAATACTGGGCAACGGCACCCATTTGCCAGTAAACATCACAAATCCTGTCATTGCGACCAAAACAACGGCGGTTCGCACAAGTAATCCAAAGTCTGAATCAATCGTTTGCAAACTGAGCTTGGCGAGAATCGCAGTCAGCGCGGCAAATGCCGCTGAAAGTAATGCCCACCACATCCAGGACGAGATCGCCATCTTTAATCTCCTCAAGAATCGAATTTCAAAGTTATAGCGTGATCAGCTCGCGCACGCCACAAGTCGCTCGATTCATCATGTATCGCGTACTGCCTGACCGTTTACGCTATTCAGAAATTACAACGCACGCCACGCTTCAAAAGCTCCTGCGTCAGCGTATCAACATCGGTAAATTGCATAGCATCAATTCCAGCACGCCTCGCTGCTTCAACATGTCCTGCAATATCGTCCGTATAAAAAATTCGCTCGGCAGGCACACCCGCAGCTTCGATAGCCGCATTAAACATTTTCGGATCTGGCTTGATAGCGCCAACGTAATAACTGAGGACGATTTTTTTGAATGCCCGCGGTAAAATTGCGTAGCGGCCGTCGGTGGCTAACTTCCAATGCGAGTTGCAAGTGTTCGATAAGATACCGATAGGAACACCAGCGTCTTCCAGATGTGCAATCAGCGGAAGCAATGATGTGTTGAGCGTAAAGATATCAGCATTCGCATGATGAAACTTCGCCACATCGGGGCGCGTACCAGTCGCCTGACAAAACTCTTCATAAAACTGTTCGTCGCTGAGTTGGCCAGCCTCGTACTTCCATTCCAACCCCTCAGGCTGTCCGAAGATCACATCCCACGCTTTCTCTTCCGAAATTCCTGCCACTTCTGCCGCCTGGCGCGCGGCCAAGTGATGATCGAAAAAGCAAATCACGTTGCCGAAATCAAAGTAAATAAATTCGGGAGGCATGGCGAAGGCGAAAGAGAGTCAGAAATTAGGAATCCAATTAGCAACTCCCGGTGGTGCCAATTTGGAGCGATTATAAACATGATCGCTCCACCGCAAAATAGGCCGGTTTTTGCCCATTTCATAACCGCTAGGAATGCTAATTTTCGCTAATTTCCCGGGCAAATAATTTGGAAATCCGCCGCGCCAGCAAGAAAATACTGAAGTTGATTCTCTAGTCTATTTTTTGTTTACTTCATTCACACTTCAAACGCCATGCCACCTACTCCTTCCGTGCCACATACACAAACCGCGACAGACGTCGCTCGCGCGTCAGTAGATGAACTGTCGCCAAAAACCTTTGTAACCCATCAAATGTTTCTTTTCCTTCCAGCTTGATCAACTCTCCGGCCCGCTTCTGCCGTGCATCATGCCAGCGACGCGAAATCTGGGCTTCGTTTTCGGTGACGTCGTCGGTCGTCACCAACTCAAATGCTGCCTGCCGCAGCAGATGTTCATTAACGCCGTGTGGACAAAACTCGAAATACCCAGTCGAACTGCGTATGGCAAATTCTTCCTTTGTCACTAATCCCGTCACAACAACAGGATCGGTATAGAGTACTCGCCCTCCAACTCGTAACACCCGCCGCCATTCGTCGAACAGCTGACTTCGGCTAGGCAAATGACACATCACATCCATGCATACAATCGCGTCAAACTCGCCGTCTCCAAATGGCAACGGTTCACTCACATCGGCATGCCGAAACTGAACCCGTTCTTCCACGCGCGCTTCATGTGCCAGCGCCACGCCGGCACGAATCCCCGTCTCATTGATATCGATCCCCGTGACCGCGCACCCAACTTCCCGCGCTAAAAATATTGCTGGTCCTCCCGACCCACTGCCAACATCCAGCACTCGATCAACAGCACTCAATTCCATCATCCGAAAAAATAGCCGATACTCTTCTGCCGTCACCCAACTACTCTGTCCAAAATCCGCCCCATAAGTCTCCTGCCGCACCTGCTCCAAAACATGCGTGGCAAAGTTGCCGTAAGCGGTACCATAAAGGTCTACAGAGGCTGTCATCGGTTTCTCATCTAATGCGAATCAAGGTATTTGTCATACTGCTACATCAAAATTATTCCTCAGCTTTCGCCTTTCACGGATGAGAGACCGAGGAGGAGCGAAAATCGTCGGTAATCCTAATTCATTCAAAGCTCAGCAATAACTTCGCTATTTTCGTATACTTGAATTGACCGCTCAAGGTTCTCCAACGATTTTATTAACCT
>CAZIGP010000129.1:0-9124 GCA_964538425.1 uncultured Pirellulales bacterium
GGTGGTTGCGTTGCCGTCTAGATCGCCGAAATCGACGGCGCCTGATACCAGCAGCAGCTTAGTGCAATCTATCGCGATGCCAATTGGCGGCGACCGGTTTGATTACTACCGCCGTTTGGTGGCAGCACTTGAGCAAGTTAAATTGAATCCCACTTATCATCCTGAAGGGGACGCACTCACTCACACGCTTCAAGTCTTTGAGCTAGCAAAGCATGAGTTACCTTATGATGAAGAGTTTCTTTTAGTTGCTCTGTTGCACGATGTTGGGAAAGCCATCGACAGAAACGATCATATCGCTGCAGGATTGGCAGCTCTCAAAGACCAGATCACAGAGCGCACAGCGTGGCTGATCGAACATCACACTGAGGCAAATCAACTCGCTCAAGGCCGCTTAGGCATGCGTGCTCGTCACCGCCTGGAAGCTCACGAAGATTTCGACACGCTCATGCTGTTTTCCAAATGCGATCGTGGTGGAAGAGAACGCAGCATGCAAACGATGGATTTGGACGAAGTGATCGAATATTTGCGCAGGCTTGAAGAAGAATGCGGCGAGGGAAGTGAATAGACCTACGAGAACACAGATAGACACACACAGATGAAAATGATGAACACAGATTTGATAAACAAAAAAGCATCAAAATCTTTTGCTACGCTTTGATATTGATGTGTGCTTACCTGTGTTGATCTGATTTATCTGCGTTTTCTTAGTTATAATCATTACACAGGAGTCAAATGTATCATCCAAAAACTCGATCGCGCTGCAATTGATTGTATTTGAGTTTTTCTGCCGTCGTCATCTTTGTAAAATCCGGGTCTGCATGCGAATGCTTCGCATCGTCGCACTTGCATTCATGCTTGTTCGGCCCGCCGCAGCCGCAGTCGTGATTTGATTTAGTAGCACTGCTGCTGAGTGCTGCTGGTTTTGCAGGTACGGTTACCGTCGCTCGGCCACCATAGCTCATCACCGCCGTTTGCAATTGAAGATCGTCTTCCAATTGCCGCTGCGGCTTGATGTTTAATCTTTGCAGTACGCCATGATAAGCTCGGACTGCTTCTTCCGGCGAAATTTCGCCATCGGCAATTCGGCGTAAAAATTCGACGAACGCCAATTGGCATTCTGCGTTGTTAATTTTTCTGCCAAATAGTGCCGCTCGGCCGCCATATTTTTTTGCCTCGGCCAGCAGCTTGAAAGCATCGTAGGTAGTGCCGGCGCCACCACCAAGACTGCCAACACCCAAATGCGGATCGTAAGCGACAAGTTCTTCCATCGCTTTCGGCCCGTGATAAACAATCTTCAAAAACACCGGTCGTCCCGCTTGAGCGACACCTGCCAGCGTGCGCGCGATGCAATCATTCACAAATGTCGGAATCTGCTCAGGCGATAGATCGTGTGGATCGTTCGGATCGAATACCTCCAAGAAATGCCGAAAGCCTTTGGCTTCCGCTTCTTCGCGGAAGCGGCGGTATTCTTCGATCGCTCGCAGGTCGTCGTCCAAGCGATTGTTGAATGTTACGCTGTAAAGCCCAAGATTGGCCCCGCGAATCCGTTCCTGCGGGTCGCAATCGACGTGGCCACATTGAATATGATCCAACAGCGCCGTGCGGAACGGCTGCGACGGCCGATCAATGTAATGGCCTCCGCGAACGGCGAATACGTCGCTGGCATCGTTGGCTCGTGCGGCTGGTGTCACCGGACTGCCATCGAACAGTCGCTCCCCCATCGTCAGCACATCATTGGTGCTTGCTGACATGAGCATAATGTCAACCAACTCTTGCCGGACTATTTGCCGAATCTGCTCACGATACTCGGCCAATGTGCGAAATCGCACTTCGCCGGTATGCATTTCCGGCGACTTGCCCGGTGCGCCGATGCCAAATGCCATATCGGCATCTTTTGCATCGGCCAAAATATAATCCTTCGCGCCGTGCGGATCGGCGTGAATGCGAGCCAATTTTTGATCGAGTGTTTTCATCAGTTTGATTTTCCAATCCGTGCCAGCACGGTATCAATCGTTTCCCGCAAAACCTGCCCGCTGCGTTTAAGTGCTTGCAATTCCTTCGGCCAAAGCTCAATTGCATGAGTGCCAAGTACACCGCGACGTCCCACAACCGTCGGCACGCTAATTGCCACATTGCGCAAGTCGTAGCAACCATTTTGCAAGCTCGACACGGGCAGGATTGCCTGACGATCGAGCGCGATCGTTTCAATGACTTCTCGAATTGCTAGGCCAACGGCAAACCCCGCGCCACCTTTTTTCTTGATAACTTCCGCCCCCGAGCCTTTGGTGCGAGTAAACAGCTCATTTTGCAAATTGACCGACCATCCTGGATAACGTTCGAGCGGTAAACCAGCGATCGTGGCGCTCGACCAAATCGGCACCCTACTGGCGCCGTGCTCGCCGAGAATCAGCGCTGAAACTTGGGTTGGCGGCGCGCCTAGTTTTGCGGCAATTAAACTGCGGAATCGCAACGTGTCTAATTGTGTCCCCAAGCCAATCACTTGTGCCGGAGGCAAATCCAACCGTTGTGCTGCCAGATACGTTAACACATCTACGGGGTTCGATACGACGAGCACAATGGCATCTTTTTTGTAGCCAACTTTGTGAATTTCGCCGAGGATGCTGAGAAATAAATCGACGTTGCGGTTGATCAAATCCAGCCGACTCTCATCGGGCTTGCGTCGCAAACCAGCGGTGATGCATATCACATCGCTGCTCGGAATATGCTCGTAGCCGCCGCTGGTAATGAGTTGATCGGCCATCATCGCTGCGCCGTGCAGCAGATCAAGCGCCTGCCCGTCGGCCATTTCTGCATTGGCATCGAGCATCGCAATTTCTCGGACAACACGGCCCGTTTGCAGCGCAAAACCAGTGCAGGAGCCAACTAATCCGCCGCCGCCGATAATTGAAACTTTCATATTTGAGTGGTCAGGGTTCAGGGGTCAGGAAGTTGGAGGAAATTTTCTGCTCAAGTTTTAATCGCAGCTAGTACGCGATCGGTTATCAACTTCACAAGGGCTTCTTGGTCCAGCGAATTCGCACCGTTTGTCGCTTGCGGTTTAACATCCGCTCGCATTGCCGGTGGCGGTTCGAACGCCCGGCGTTGCACGCCGCTTTGCTGCCAACTATCGCGGAAAATATCGTTTGCACAGATGTCGCAATTTTCCATGCCGGGCATAAAGCGAGCATCCTTGAATCCCCATTTGTTTTTTAAATCCAAAAGCTCACGTGTTTCTTTTTCCGTAAAGTAATTTACCTTTCCTAGATCACGAGCCATCATCAAAATGCGACAGTAAGCGTCGAGAATCTCGGTCCACCAGTAGGCTTTCTCTACCGTGTCGCCATAGCTTACAGTGCCGTGATTTGCCAGAATGATGACATTTGTCTTTTCCACAAAGGGCAGCACAGTATCGGCGAATTTCTGGTCGCCGGGCGTGGCATACGTTGTGATCGGCACGTCGCCGAGAAAAACCTCGATTTCCGGCAGTACGCACTGTGGAATCGGCTCCCGAGCCACGGCAAAAGCTGTCGCATGCGGTGGATGGCAATGGACTACGCTTTTCACATCCGGCCGCGCTTTCATGATCGTCAGATGTAACCGAATTTCACTGCTTCGCTTTCGCTTGCCGGAAATTTGGTTGCCATCCATATCGACAATGCACAAATCCTCAGGCTTCATGAAACCTTTGGAAATCATTGTCGGCGTGCAAAGCACTTCTTTTTCCGACAGGCGATAGCTGATGTTGCCGTCATTGCCCGCGGCAAATCCCTTGTTGTAAATCCGTCGACCGATGTCGCAGATTTCGAGCTTAAGTTGATGGAGGTTATTCATATGAGACTTGTGTCTGATGTCTGAGTGTTTAATAGTCTGCCGAATTTGCTTATTATTTTGTGTTTTATTACCTGCTAGTACTGCTTACTTCGATGTTGTCCAAAATCGCTGCGTTATACGCATCAATCGGCTTCATTTCTGGGTAAAATGGTTGCGCGGCCTCGCCTCCTTCGCTGATCGCAACCACACTTCCCTGTCCTGCCCCGAGTTCGTCGTAAAGGACTAACTCTTCCGCTACTTCGTTCGATTCATTGGTCAGGTTTGCCAACGACAACGGCACAACAATCCGATACGTCGCTCCGACCAAAAGCGGATGACTGCGGTTCAATGTAACAGTGCCGATAATTTTGCCGATACGCATGATTTACTCCAACGAACTCTTTAACTCCGTCGGACACTGGCGCGACCCTGCCAGGCAAAACGCTTCGACGATTCGTTGCACTTCAAACTGACTACGGCGATTCGGATCGACAATAATAAAATTCGCCCCCACGGCTTTGATGATTTCGTTTACGTCTCCCCGAGTATTAGCCATCGCTGCACGCACACCACGTTGCCGATTCGCAATACACAGGGTTTGAGTTATTTCGGAAGTAATGAGCACTCCAAACTTTCCGCTTTTACCCACTTCTTCTGCCACTTCTTTTGTCACCTCGGCAACGCCCACGGATGCAAGCTGTTCGACTTCGACTCGGTGTTCTCGTAGCGATCGAACGATACCAGACACATCAAATTTCGTATTGGTGGTTGCCAATGCAACACGGAGGGTTGTTGGAGTTGCCGATCGCAACGACCGTACCAGCGTGATATTCTTTTCCTTTAACAAATCTCGAGCAGAAGGCGTGATCACCGCACGTGGCGAAACGACCAATCTGCGAATATCGGTCAGCTTTCCGGCCAACGTTGCGATGGTGACCACCGTTTCACTGATGGCCAGCTCATTGACGGGCGAACTTGACCCAACCGTTTTCGCTTCATTCTTTCCGCTCAAGCGCGCTAACACCTCTTTCACAATTTGCTCAACTTGTTTCTCCGATGTTGACATGGTGTTATTTAAACGCTTATCTGCAACCCAATTTCGTATTGGCTTCAAACCTGGCGAAAGGAAAAGAAACTAGGAGCAAATTTTCTATTCTCCTATTCTCTTCTTCGTTTCTTCTAGTCCGCGATGCCGACCACGCTCCAGCGCACGGGCGTTTTATCTGTCTGCATCATCTTCCTCGTTCCTTTCCCGTCGCTGGTGATGATTATCTGCTCGCCACGACCGGCACCGAGATTGTCAATCGCCAGTACCGGATCACCGTCGGGCTGCTTGCCATCGGCCAGCATCGGCTGCACGACGAGCAACTTCCATCCTGCGAGCGATGGATGCTTCTTTGTTGATGTCACATTGCCGACCACCAAACCGAGTTGCATTTTTATTCTCACACCAATCCGACTTGTCAGCGAGGGAAAATCAAATTTGACGTACCTTCGCTAACGCGTCAGGCTGGCATACTACGCTTTTCCAATAATTCTCAAATCTTCAATAATCGAACACCGACGCTCGCGAGTGAACGTCAACGGCGTGGTCACGCCCTCACCCGTTGGCGTTGCAATCGAAAACGACAAATAACCTTCGCCGCCAAGGCCCAGCGCCGCCATACAGGGGCCGTTTTTCACAAACAGTGTCGTATCTAGTGCACGGCCCATGCGCGTCATATTTCGCACGTTGTTTGAGTGAATCATGCTGGTGTGCCGGAAACCATGTTCGTAAAACTTGGCTTTCTCAATCGCCTCGTCGATATTCTTAACGCGAACAAATGGCAGGAATGGCATCATTTGCTCAACAGGCACGAATGGATTGTGCTCATCTGTCTCGGCAAAAATAAGTTCGACCTTGGGTGAGATTTGCTTGCCGATGCCACGAGCTAACACCGCAGCATCTTTACCAAGAAATTCTTTGGCTGCCACGTCGTGTTTATGTTCACCTTCGCCGACGGTGGTAATCGCCACTTTCGTGAAGGCATCGACTTCGCGAGCATTCAGTCGCACTGCGCCAGCACGATCCATTGCTTTCAGCATGTCGTCGAACACTTCATCGACCACGAAAACTTCCTTTTCAGCAATGCAAAGTAAATTGTTATCGTACGAAGCACCAAGAATGATATTTTTTGCCGCTCGATCCAAGTCGGCGGTCTCGTCAACCACCACTGGCGGATTTCCCGGGCCGGCGACGATTGCCCGCTTCGCACTTTTCATGGCGGCGCGAGCCACGGCTGGTCCACCGGTCACGCAAATCAACCGCACACCACGGTGATTGAACACAGCATCAGCCGATTCGATCGTTGGTTCGGCAATCACGCTAATCAAATTATCGATTCCCAAATCGCGATAAATCGCTTGATTGAATCGTTTTACTCCTTCAGCCGCTACGCGTTTACCGCTCGGATGCGGATTCACCACCAAAGTATTACCGCCGGCGATCATGCTGACGGCATTGCCGGTAATCGTGGGTAGCGAGTGTGTTACTGGGGTGATGCAACCGATCACACCAAATGGGGCGTGTTCAATCACGGCCAAACCATGATCGCCGCTGAAAACTTCGCTTTTCAAAAATTCGACGCCAGGTGTTCGTTCGCCGAGTGTTTTTAACTTCTCAATCTTATGTTCGAGCCGGCCGATTTTAGTTTCTTCCATTTCCATCGTGCCCAGCTCCACACACTGGTCGATCGAAATGCGTCGGATGTGGTCAATGATTCGTTTGCGATCTTCCAGACCGCGCTCGCTGAGTTGTTCAAACGCTTCGGTCGCTGCAGCCACCGCCTCATCGACCGAATGAAACACTCCATGCCGCCCGGCAAACCCTCGGCCGTGGCCATTGTTCACCTGGGCTGGGCGGTTGATTTCCGAAAGCACTTGCTGCACGACATTACGAATAAGTTGTTCGGTTGCTTGCATAGTATTTAGTAGTAACAGAAGTCGTGAAAATTCCGTTATGAAATCTTTTCAATTGCTAGTTGCTCTCTCTGTGAAACACACACGCCGAATCGACATGCACCGTATCAACGATGCCTACGATGACACAATCGATCGGCAAGTTTTTTGTCTCCGGTGTCAGCCATGCTCTGATGCCTTGCGTGATTAACACAAACTCGCCTTCGCAGGCCCCGACGGAATCTACAGCCACAATGGTTCGGCCTGTGGTGACCAGTGAACGCCGTTCGTTTGCTTCTAACCGATATGGTTCGACAACCAATAACTTATGTCCCACCATCGCATCGGTTTTCTGCGTAGCAACTACCGCTCCGGTAACTTTTGCCAAAAACATGGATTTACCCTCGTATCGCCAACAGTTCTTTTGCCTGTCGGGCGACAACAATTTCTTCATTGGTCGGCATCACCCAAATCTGCACGCGACCATTGTCGGCTTGGATTTGCATTTCGCCTTTCGCGGCCGCATTTTTTGTGGCGTCCAACACAATGCCTAATTCTTCCAGCTTTGCACACACCGCGGTTCGCACATTCGCACTGTTCTCACCAATGCCACCGGTGAATACGATGGCATCGGCACCGCCCAGTTCGACAAGGTACGCGCCCAAATAGTGCCGCACGCTGCTGATGAATACATCGAGCGCCAGCTTGGCCCGTTCGTTTCCGCTTGCCGCTGCTTCTTCCAAATCGCGCACATCACCGCTGGTACCGCTAACCCCCAACAGCCCACCACGTTCGGCCAAGTCATCGAGCACTTGATCGAGTGATTTACCGGTTGCTTGCATCACTACGGGCAACGCAAATGGATCGAAATCACCCACCCGGTTATTGTGCGGAATACCCGACTGCGGACTCATCCCCAAACTACTTGCTACGCTCTTGCCGTTGCGAATAGCACATAGCGAACTCGAACCACCGAGATGACATGAAATCACTCGCAAGTCATTCTTGCCGGTGATTTCCGCAATTCGAGTTGCGATATAACGATGGCTTGCTCCATGAAATCCCCATCGCCGCACGTTATGCTTTTCCGCCCAATCGAACGGCGCTGCATAAACGCGTAATCGCGAAGGAATTGTGGCGTGGAAACCCGTTTCAAAGGCTGCTGCTAGCGGAATACCTGGTAACTTTTCACTCAGCAGACGCATGGCCGCGATGTACGGTGGATTGTGCGCCGGTGCCACGCGATTCATCTTCTCCATCGCTGCCAGCACTTCGGGCGTCACCCGTTGCACGCCGCTAAAAGGCCCACCATGCACCGCTTTGAATCCGATCGCCGTCACTTCCTTGGCATCGTTTAAGCAACCGGTTTGTGGATCGGTGAGTTGCTTCAGGCACATTTGCACAGCCACCGCGTGATCAGGCACTTGAGCTGTCAACTCTGATCGCTTCCCGCCGATCTCAACAAAACACTTGCTTTCTGGCGAACCAATTCGCTCGACGCCCCCGCGCGCAAGCTGCCGTTCATCGGCCATATCGAATAGCCGATACTTAAAGCTTGTAGAACCCAGATTGGCAACGAGGATTTTCATAGTCGATCTGCGCAGTGGCTACCTCCCAACCCGAAGCATCAGCAAAGGGTAGGCATAAAAACTTTCTGGTTAGCTCAAATACGCCGCTGCCAACCCTTCTGCAGGCCGTGGAATGACATGGCTGCTAACCAACTCGCCGACTTGTTGAGCGGCTGACGCGCCGGCTTCAACTGCCGCACGAACGCTGCCAACATCGCCAGAGACCACGGTGGTCACCAGACCGCCACCGATCGAAATTCGCTTCACAATTTGCACGTTGGCCGCTTTGGCCATCGCATCGGTCGCTTCAACCAGCGACACCAAACCTTTTGTTTCGACTAAACCGATTGCTGTTTGCATAGTGGAAAACCTTTGAAATTTAAAAATTGTGTCGTAGCGGAATTCGTGAGAATTCCGAAAAACTATTCAGGCGTTCGGAATTCTCGCGAACTCCGCAACATTTTTTAGTTAGTCGGCGCTCTTGCTAGGAACGCGCTTGCTAGTTGGCAACACCACGCCAAGATCGTCGTGTGGTCGCGGAATAACTTGTACGCTTACCACTTCGCCGATTCGGCCTGCTGCTGCAGCGCCAGCGTCGGTCGCGGCTTTCACCGCTGCTACATCACCGGTCACAAAAGCGGTGACCAAACCACTGCCGACTTTATCCCAGCCCATAAACTGGACATTGGCGGCTTTCATCATTGCATCGCTGGCTTCGACCAGGGCGACGAAGCCTTTGGTCTCGATCATGCCCAGCGCTTCCATCGTTCTTGCCATAGCATCTACTCCAAGAGGTTAAAAATGGAAAA
>CAZIGP010000130.1:0-3373 GCA_964538425.1 uncultured Pirellulales bacterium
TGTAACCGCAACGTACGCGAATTATCAAGTTCGACCGGTATATCCTCTAGTCGCTCGTGCGAATACTTAATAATGTGCGCCAGGTTGCACGCTTCTTGAAACAATCCCGGATGATTGACACCGGATGGTTCAAAGATTACCACTGCGCCTTTTTCCGCGCACTTCTTTGCCAAAATAATGGACCCGCGCGATACCCGATCGAAAACGAACGAGTCGACGTGATTGATCTTTCCTGCGAGTTCTTCGGCAACACTCGCAAGCACGGGTTTGTAAGGCGGAAAACGCCGGCGGCAACCAGCGCATCGCCATGAAAAACGATGAACAGGTTGTCCGGAACGATCTTTAGAAATCGTCTGGACGATAACCGGAGTGCTGCCTTCTTCGTCCACCGATATCCATTTGCAGTCGACTTTCCAGGCCTTCAGATCGGACAGGATTGCTTCGGCCGCAGCGTCTGTTGAAAGGCGAGCAATCGGTTTCGCGTTCCATCCCAAATAACGCAGGGCTAACAAAACGTTTCCGGAGGTGCCACCGGCCCAAAACCTAGCCGGAGCGTTTGAGTTCTCCGAATCCACTACGTCGAGCGCAATCAGACCAGTTCCAATAACTGACGGCGTTTTGCGATTGACATTCGTTGTCATTTATCAAGAGCCTCCTTGGCCTCCATCGTGTAGGCGTCCCCGTGCAGCCACACATGCACAAGCTGCGCCTTTTCTCGTATTCGGGCTTGTTCCACTTGAGCAAAATCGACGGAATAGTTCAATGACTCGATATACATGACGGTGAATTCTCGCTCTAACGCTGCCATGAGGGCACCGATTGCGAGTGCCTTGCTGCCAATCGGCGACAGGATGATCTGGGATCCGCCCGTCTCTGCAAACACGCGATTTCGTGCGTCGTCGATGCGCAAGATTGTTCGGTACAAGTCCACAGGACTTCTTTCACTCGCATAAATTATATCACGTGCATCCACTTGCCAAGGGTTTTGAAGTAAATCGCCATAGTGCTCGATCAGCGTATCCGCCAACCGTGGTTCAGTAGCAGGAAATGGTAGAATTGGGCAAACTGCATGCGGGACCACTCGTGAATGAATTCGATCTAACATACCTTTTTTCGTGAGGCTCAGTTGAGGCATCCAAAGCCTCGCGGCATTTGAGTGTTCGTCGCGCTCCCAACCACCTCTAAATCCATGGATTGTGGCTGGGGAGTCGCTCGAAGTCGCTTTGATTTGAACGTCGGTAGCGGGCTCGTCAACGACGACAAGATGAACGTTTTGGTTACAGCCCAGGGCGCGTTCGGAGAGAAAGCGAATGACAGGGAATGCGACTCCAATCGATAAGGCGCTCAGATCGACAACGATATCGGTAAACGGAGCCAAATCGATTTCGTTGACAAGAGTGACTGCGGTTCGACCACCGACTACCGCATCGGCAGTCGCAAATATGTCTAGCTTCTTAAAATCACTGTCCTTCAATAAGCCTCGCAGGACACTCTCGTTCTCTTCTGCTTTTTTGAGAAGAGTATGATCCGGGTTGGGCCGTTCCTCACGAAGGAAAAAACCTGTGGATTGTTTTTCAGCGATATCCTTAAGTAGAGCAGCAATCACTGTGGAGCGTGGATCAAACCCCGCCCCTCCGATTAGCAATATCCTTCGTGAATCCGAAGAGAAGTAATCTCGGAAAAATGGCTCGACATCGTCGCCGATGTGGTAAATGCAACGTTCCCATTTTGGCGGCGCGCTCATGGGCTCGCCTCCTGAATCATGCCGCGGAGTTCCGAGCTAGTGCCTTCGATAAAACCGCCTCGCTTGAGCGTCAATCCGTGCTTCAGAATTACCATTCCCCCAAGTTCGAGCAGGCACCATTCACGCCCCTTGCAGGGATAGCGAGGCACCAAGGTAATTGCGTTATACGCCACGCCAAATTGCAGGACTCTCGCCAACTCGGGCTGCGTTTCCGCCAGTGAATCAACATCTTCCTGCGGCAAGCCATATGCGTTAGGCGTCAACCATCCGTTGGGTTGCAAAGTAACAGCAACACATTTCTCTGCGATGCCCGTCACCAATTGTCGAACCGCGTTATAGAAGGGAAAGTTCCAACCTTCGATAATGCCTGCACCGCGCTGACGAAGAAGCTTGTTCTGCATCCCGGGGTCGAGGGACGCACCCTTCTCACGAATGACTTGCGTCGCGATCGTCTCCACTAAGATGGCCGCCAGTTGGAGAAATTGTTCAGCATTTTCCGAACTTGCGTCACACAAATCGTCAATGCCGTAGAAATAGGGCTGGTCGTATTCATGTAACAAGTACAACCTCGCCGCCTCATAGACAGACGAATTGGCGACAACCGGTTTCTTTAGCTCCGGATCGTCTTCGGCTTCAAAAAGACTCGCCTGACCCCGCCTCTTTTCATAGCGATGCAACATGATGGATAGCATCGCTAGTGCAATATCACGAGTAACCGGCTTCCCACCAACTCGAAAGGCGTCAATTTCGCTCATTATGGCGGCGCGACTACTGTCGCTGATCCGCAACCTCTTCTGAATCCCCTTCGTCTTATTTTCGAATTGGCCAACTTTTGCATTCGAAAGTGGGGTTACGTCATCGCCGAGGAGATCTCCAAGCGAAAGCAGATTCTTCGAGCTAAGCAAGGGCATTCTCCGCAGGTATCGTGCCGACATATCCTTTGCCATTTTGCGGAACAGGCCCCTCTGCTCTCGACGGGGACCACTACTCTGAAGAAGCACTGTTTCAGTTTCTCGATCTGCTTTCAGACCTGGGTAGCTCACTGCGTCGGAGTGTTCTTCACTTAGCGACGCAAACACTTCTTGCGGCAATAGGACGTCAAATCGGGCAATCATCCAGCGCGCAATTCTCAACTCACGGCGAGCAAGCCAATGGTGAAGTGCACGAACCTGAGCCGGATGCAGAACGTGCGCATCGTCTAGGATCGTGAGCGGGCGTAACCGAAGCGTTTCACCATCCCGTGGCGACGGCACAACGATCTCTTCGATGATGTCGAACGGCCGGTAGGCGCTCGTCGCCGACTCAAACAACCCTGGCTCCGGCGGTGCCACCAACGCGCCCATGATTCGATAGAGTCCACTTTCGACCTCTCGCGCGCGATTAAGTACGCCTTCGCCCTTCGTACCACCAATCGCGCCGGTAATCGCGTCCGCATCAGCCCGTGGGACAAACTCTACCGACTCCGCCGTTATGCCAACTGCCTTAAGGTGTCGAAGCCACGCAAGTACGGACCGCGCTTGGATCAACGCTGTCATCAGGCCGAGTTTCAAGTTATCCGAATACGGAAATTGCCAGAAGTTCTGGTAGTCCGTATCAAGCGGTAGTCGACAACCAAGAATCGTGGGACGT
>CAZIGP010000130.1:3383-9061 GCA_964538425.1 uncultured Pirellulales bacterium
CACACGCGGCTGGTATGTGGCAATTCCGCTATTCCGTAAAAGAGCCGATAGCGTAGGAAACTCGAAGAGGCGTGCGAGCGTGGTCTTACCACTCCCGGGGGTACCGCGCATCAGAACTAGTCGGTCATACAATGTTCCAGCCTTTCCTGGGCGACCGAGAAAGTACGTAACAGGTTCCGGACTCACAATCGCCAAAAAAGCTTCCTCATCGCGAAGGAACTCCGTCGCACGTCTTTGAAATGGGTTATCCATCGCTATATTCCAATCACGCTACAGATGCCGTTGCCTGCGGCGAAATAACGGACGCATTGCATGCTTCCCGCCATCACCCTTGGTTTCCGCCCAGAGCAATGCTATCGAATTGTTGGGGGTATTGTGATCGAGGATCAGCGGGAGAGCACACTGCCCGAAGCCAAGCTGGGCATTATCGCCCCCCAACTTCATATGTTTTGTTTCAATTGAGTCATCATAATAGGTACCCACCAACTTCAAAAACTCACCATATCTTTCAGCGGTAATCGGCAAGTGCTGCGGTAAAACCAGTCCATAGGTAAGACTAACTCGCTCAAACCAACCATCTTTGTTCGCTTGTCGTTCCGCTAATGCATCGGCTTGACGCTGCTGTGAAACCGTGAACGCTTGATGGCTCGCCACGTAGTGATGCACACACAATTGCCAATCGGCCTGCAAGTGGCTGGTTTGCACGTCTGCTTCCTGTAGATCCTTCCAAAACCGAACGAGCTTGCCCGCCCATCGCCCGCTTTTTTCCTTGCGCAACAACGTCGTGCAACTGCCAATGAAGTCATCGACGACATAGACGCAAGCAAAACGCGCTGACGCATCACCGAGATCTTCTCGCAAATCTTTTAAAAGATCGTCCCACTTTGCGCGAATTATTCGCGGAGCGGTAACTATCTGCTCGTTACTAATTACGCCTGCATTTGCGCGTCGGAAAATATCGATACGGGCGCCGTCACTCAGTTCGATAAACAAGGTTTGCCTAAGCAACGCTTTGTAGAGCTTTGCGGCATCCGGATTTGCCCATACTTGATGACGCTTAATCTGGAGGCGATCCGCGGTCTCCTGCATCAGTTTTCGTTGTACAACTTCGGGGTAGAAAAGCTCCACCAAATGTGACATCTCAAGCGGCCCGATGTAGACCAACGCATGGCGTACAAATCGATAGGCGGCTTCCCTCTCATTTGGCTTGAATTGCTGAATCCAATCCATCAGGCTTTCAATGAATCTCATTCCAGCCAAAAAGTCCTGGTAGCCATCATATTTGATCCGCGACATCAGCCGCAACCAAGCGAACTCGTCGCGAGAGCGGTCTGTGTCCCACGCCATCACGCTGCTCAATTTTCCGAGAACGTAATCTTGATTCATCGGTGACTTGTGTTCTACGAAACTCTTTTTTGATGGGCATTTACTCGGATACGTAACCCTTGCGCTGACGGCGCTAGATTTGCAAAATAGAAAAGCGTTGCGGCAAGGCCCCGTATGCCGGGCGGCGCGAGATTCCAACAATGTTTAGGGTCGGGCGAAACTTCGTCGACACTCAGAGCATAGGAGTTGGCGAGTAATGTAAAGTCGTTTCCAGGCCACTTTCCACGATCGCCGATGCAGAGAATGGCCTGCCCCTTACCGAGTCGTTCACGTACTCGCTCAACGACGTTCTGCTTGTTGACCGAAGGCGCAACCACGTCCATTGAGTGACTTGAACGCAGTGCCATAACCCCGGGAATGCGAAGTCGATAGAGAACATCCTGCAAATATTGCCAGATCAAATCCGCGCTGTCGGGTTTCTTTGGTTCGATAGTGATTTGAGGTTTTCTAAACGTCAACTTGGACGCATCCTGGAAGAACGGATCGGACTTGATTGCGCTTGCCACCGCCTCCAATGCTGCATCAACAACCGGGGATCCGTCCGGACAACTATTGTCCTTCAGATCGCCTATATCACCTCCATTGTAGTAGCCAACGAGAAACTGCTTCCAAACGGCTTTGGGGAGCGCATTTTGGAGAGCTTCTCGGACCGATTTTCCTCTCCCCGTAGCAATCCCGATAACTGTTCCACACCTCGCTAGTCGAATCAGCTCTTTTGCAACTCGCTTATCCAAAGGGTCAAAGCGATGATGTTCTTCGCACAACGTACCATCGTAGTCTAATACAAATCCTCCAAAACGTGCTTTCTGCAAGCATGAACAATAGGAAGTATAGGCGCGATTCCAACAATTCAACTCCGCTCGCAATTCAAGGGCCTGGACAGTGGAACCGCTTTTTCGCACGATCGCTGCTAACTGATTTGAGGGCAGCAGCCGACCTTGCTTTCGAAATGCATTGAGGTGATAAATCTTACGACCAAACGCAGGCACGTGTGGCCGACCAGGATCAAACCCAGCAGCTATTCCCGCCATCCCAACGATTTTTATCGCATGAACCATGGCCGCGATTGCCGCTTGCACCATATCACCATGAACTCGAACTTGCAGTGTTGGAACCTGCTTTGGGATTAACCTGAGCATCTCCACAGATAGTTCTTCTACCTCGTCGGCAATCAATGCAATAACACCCGTCGTCTCACGATGACGTGATAGCCAGTGATGGCGACCATGTGCAAAGTTACGGTAGTCCACAGCTTGGAGATTGCTTATCGCAGCTTCCGAAAACTTCGACTCTAAATCAACCGCGGCAGCCCTTGTGGTAGGGCTATACAGAGCGATAAGGGTATCGGACTTCCAAAGCTTCTCGAACGAACCGTTCTTCATCTCAGGCTGCTCATTGCACAGCAAATCATCCAATTTGTGAGGCAATACAGAAAGTTTGCTGATTGATTCCGAATATAGCCGGGCAGCCACAATCGAAGTCGCAAGAAGGGAATTTGTGGCGAGGAAGCCATCTTTGCCCGTCGGTAGCTCGATGTCGTAGCTCTCCGCGCCAGTGTACTTGCGGGTCAAATCGCCTAGCGGGCTGCCGAGTCGGGTGCAGAGTGTACCTAAACTTTTTGGTTCAGCAACCGCAAGTCGTCGAAAAACTCCAAGAATGTCAGGGTTTCCCCCACGAGCGGAGAGTATCAACGCGGAGGCTGTACCCCAATTCAGATTCGAGAGAGCTGCGTCGAGTGGAGTCAATGCCTTGGCAGGAAAGCCGGTGTGATACTCGTGCAATTGCGCTACAAGTGTTGCAGCCGAAAACGATCCGCCCGAGCCAATCGAAATGAGTGGCGAGCTACAGAACCGAGTCCAACCCTTGACGGGAGAAGCGATGGCCGCACCTAGCGACCATTCGTAGGTTGCAGCAAGTGACTCAAGTTCGAGCAGGTATGGCTTGCCCACGTTTGATACTCTGCCATTGCCTCGCAGCTGCGACCGGCATGGGTATGATTCGGACTCGGATCGATTCCGCACGTTGGCGGGTGAACTCGCTCATATGTTCGCACAAACAGCGTGAGCGTAGAGTTTAGGGATTTCGCTTACGAGAGTCCAGCCGCTTCAAACGCCTTTACTATTTCGCGCCTATATCGAAGGCAGCGTGGTGGAATCCTGGAAAACCCTGCCTCCTGACGTTTGGTGTCAATAAGCCGCAAGAGTTTCAATAGTTGCTTGCGAACCGGCGCGTAGGGAACGTACGGCAATTTGGACAATTCCTCGGCCAAGGCTTCGGCGCGCCGATGACGGGCGATCGACACAAAATATGCACATAGCTCCCGGTAAGGCTCGCGGGCAATCAAAACTCGCACGCGCCACTTGCCATCGGGGGTCGGCGAATCGTCGTTTGATCGCTTCTGCAGATAGTTGCCGCGCTTCACATAGATCGAATAGTCGCCGATGCGGATGGGAAACCGTCGAACATCCTTCAAATTGTCGCCTTCCCCATCGCGGATCGGATGATCGCCGTGCGTGGCCATCAACAGCCACGACCTTTCGTAGCGCACATACTGCACATTTCCCAGGCCCTGGCTCTTGCGCCAGCGGCGGGCTCCTTCGGTCTTGACCACCTCATACTTGGCAAGCAGCTTGGCATCGAGTGCCGCCGGATCTTTGCCCTCCGGCACGAGACCTTGCACAAAGAAGTAATAGCCTTTCGGCAGCAAGTGTGTCGCCACCCGCTGCAAGTAGCCCACGAGGCTCGTGACTTCGTATTTGTATTCCATATTAAACCCTCCTTGGTGACTGCTCGCATCGTGCAAGCGGTCGCAAAGAAGGGCGAACTATTTCCATAATGTTCGCCCTCGGAAGAAAATCCTTCAAAGCCTTGGAAGTCTTCCACGAGGGAACAGCCAAGACTATGAAAAACCTCTCGAAAATCCTTAAAACCTTCAGTGTGAAAACCAACTCACAACGGCGGCTCCTCGCGCGTGGCTACTAAATTCATAGCAGCCACGCGCTCAATTCCATGCCACCGTCGTTACGAAAAACCTCGAAGTGAACGTCGCGCGCACCAAATACACGCCGACTGTCCACCTCGATTCGCTGCCAAAGGACTTCCCTGCTCCCGCAAGGAACTCGTTTGACTCACTCTTTGCTTCCAACCAAGGAAAACCAACCACGGACCGCCGGGAACACAAATCCCGGCCGATCCGCACGTCGGTTAGTCCATCCGTTCGGCCATTAGGCCAGTCACTGCTTTCGTCGTGGTTTTTATTCCAGTGCCACCTGGAATACCAACGAGTCCGGACTGCCTTGCCCGGCGCGCCGGCGCGATGCTTCGTGCATCACGCCACGCGTCTTTGCCTTCGCAAAGACCATCGCCTGATGACCACCGAGATTTCCATCCCGGCCATCATCAGCTATCTACTTGCAGCACACTCCCAGACTATCGCGTTTGAAACACGCCGCTGACCTGCGGCGCACCGGCTACCAACCGGCGGCGATAGTCCTTCCTGCGTTCGTCAGTCACTTCACTTGCAAGAGTTCCGTGGGTGAGCGGCTTGCGCCGCGTGGCAATCACGTTTCTAGGTGGGGCCGTCAGGCCCTCCTACTTAACGCGGCGCCCTCGACCTTATCGGTCAATGGCATCGCGGTTTCAGGGTACGAATCTAGAAGATCCCCTTACCGTGAATCGGTTGCTTGTCCCCAGTGCAATGTGGCTATCGCCACGAATGCACAGATTTCGGCATCGACCCTCTCGAAGTTTACCGGCAAGCGATTACTCGCCTTTCATGGTTGAGCTATTCACGTCCGAAGACTTACTTCGGTACCCGGGGATGTCACTCCCCGGCGCGCTCCATTGCTGGACTCGCGGCTCCCCACGCCGGACCTCGTTGAACGCCCCTGGCAAATGCCAGGCAGCGAACCCCGTGTATGGATTATTCCATGCGCAAGCGCACGGCCTCACCAAATTTGAAAACTGACGGGTCACTCCAGAACTTCGGAGTGACTTTTCCCGCATCGCCCCCATTCCGGAGCAAAAGAAATGCATGTCTATAGGATAGAAGTCCAGGATTACTCTGCATTACATCCACTGCCATACAAAGGCAGTAACTTTCCGCAGGATTACTCTGAACAGCCTCCTTCGAGCACGGACAAGCACCGATAAGGCGCATCCGGCTCTACCGGCAAGCGATTGTGACGGGCGGTAAACTCCGTCCCCTTTCCCCTGGCTGGCAGCCAGGTTCCTCGGGCAATCGCTTCCAAACGGATGGATCAAGTCAAAGCTTTTACGAACATCGACAGTCG
>CAZIGP010000131.1:0-5391 GCA_964538425.1 uncultured Pirellulales bacterium
AGCGAATTGCTTCTCGAACCGGTTCCTTAAATCGTCCAGGCTGCTACGGCCGTCCAGCCAATTGAGTAAAGCAAATTCTTCTTCTTGAAAACGGAAATAATTCAACCCGACAGGATCTTTGATGATCCAATACTGCTTTCCTTGATAACGCTGCTTGGTCACATCTAAGTCGGGCCTCATGCGCACTGACAATGGCCGAGCAGAGCTAGAAGTCAGGCTGTCAGCAAGAGTGGCCATGAAGCAAGTAGACGGTAGACCGTATGCGGTATGCGAATAACAAAGGTATGTCGATCAACCTTAAATTGAGCGACTTTCTATACATAATTGGCATGTCAAAAAATACAAAACATCTCTTCTGCCTACATCGAACGCTGATCGGATACCTTTACCGCATTTGAATGGTCATTTCCGCTCGCATGCCGATGCCGGGACGCAGGAGCCATTGGCCGTTTTCTTGGCGGTTTTCGACTTCAGCGTAGACTCGCTGAGCGCCACCGGCTTCTACTTCAGTTGAAACCGAAACAATCTTGCCACGGAATGCTGCTTTTTGTTCTTTTGACAAGGGAACTTCCACAAGCACAGGTCGACCAAGCAGATCGCCTGGTGCGGCTTCTTTATGGTTGAGAATACCTTCGACGCGAAGCCGATCCATGCGAACGATTTTCAGCACTGGATCGCCGGGCTTTACCCACTCGCCAATGTTCGCATACACGTGTTCCACGACACCGTCGATAGGCGATTTTATCGTTCGTCGTTGAATACCGTCTTCGGCGGCTTCCATTTCAGCTAGTTTTGCTTGCGCTGTAAAACCATTAACGACCAGCTCCTTTTTTGCTTGACGAATCGCCAGCAGGGCGCGCAACCATTGAAATTTTTTCTGCTCCATATCAACTTCACTTACTGAACCGCGGGTTTTTTCATTAGCTTCTCTTGACCGCTCCAAGTCGAATTGTGCCACTTTGGCGGCAGCTTCCGAGTGTTGAATATCGATGTCGTTTTCAGCTTTTTCTTTGGCTGCCTGATGTTCGGCGAGAGCAACCCGCTTCTGCTTTTGCGCCTGGGTGTCATCAATCAAACCTAGATCTTCCCCTGCTCGCACTTGCTTCCCTTCGCGCACGTTGATCGCCATGAGTACGCCCGCTTCTTGGGCTGGCACTTGCGCTTGACCATCAACAGAAAGCGGTTGAACTCGACAACCGGGAATAATTATCGTGTTTGACGCTTGCTGAGCAGCAACAGACGAGGCCAATGTCAAATAAGACAGGAAAGCAATGAATTTAGCTTTCATGGTTAGTTCTCCGATAAATGCTCACTCTTTGCGAAGGTAAATACAATTGCGGCTGATTCGCATATGCACTTTCCCGCTTACGAAATTCCTGCAATTTTTTTATTGCTACCAACGGAATAAGATTTTCGACTGTACGAATTCGATCACATCGTGAAACCAGACGTAGCCAAGTGAACGACGACCGCAGTTGATCTTGGCCGAGACAGCCGCATCGGGGCGCATGGCCTCTTCGTTCAAATCGCTTTTGTTGATTGTCACTCGTACTAGTACGATATTGCCCTCTTCTTGTTGGACTTCGGCGGCTTCATGAATTTCTTTGATCGTGCCATACAGCGTGCGACTTGGATCGGTCGCTAAAATATAGCTAACAGTTAGGTCGTTTTTACCTAGATCCTTCTGAGCGCGTTGAATGTGCCCCATGCGATCTTCTGGCATACGCACTTCGAGTTCCCAGTCTTTGGTAGTATCGGCTGCCCTAAGCATCGCTTCGCCTTTGCCGATTGGTCGAGTTTTCAGCTTGTCTTTCGGCTTCCAGGTGACGATCGTGCCATCGATTGGGCTTTTCACCGTCAGCATGGCTTTCTTTTCTTGGAGCAATTGAAGCTGGCGGCTGTAGCTATCTCTTAATGCAAGTGCTTGTTGAAGTTCCCCAGCAATTCTCTCTTTTTCGAGTCTCTCCTCTTGGCTTCCCTTCGAATCCAGATGCTGGCGGCTTTCGAGCGAGGAAATATTCTGTTCGTTGGCTTGAATTTTCCCCATCGCCTCGACAATTTGATAATCGACTTCCGTGCTATCCATTTTTACGAGGACTTGGTCAGTTTTGACTTCGCTGCCATGATCAACAAGCACCTCCGTGACAATCCCATCGACCTTGGCGAATACGTCACGCTGTTCAACCGGCTCAAGCTTGCCGGGACCATGAAGATCGAAGTCGGCAGGAATCAAAAAAAGCGACACAAGTGCTGCTACGACCAATACAGCAACTGCCAAGGTCTTTGGCAGCATCTGAGCTCCGACGAGCACTTTCGATTTGCCGATGGTTCGCCAGACTGGCATCAAAAACAGGCTGTTGTGCTCAAGAGCATTCGTTAACGCCACGCTGCCATGATCGGACACGACGTCGATGCGGCGACGCATAGCAGCCGGAATGCCGTCGGTATTGATCTGCTCGATAATCAGCGCCCCGACATACTCAGGCTTGCGATTCGGATGTTCTTTGATTTCTGCTTCGTCGCGTGGTTTAGCCAGTGGTAGCACGACGATATTTTTCGAATGCGATTCGTCTACATAGGCCTCTACGGCCGCTTCCACTTGTGGAGCTAGGTCGCGAGTATCACCGATATACCACAGCGGCTCACCGGCTTTCACAATGACCGTGGCAAGCTTTCCTAGCAACGATACGGTGTTCGATCGTTTGTCGAACGTTTCCTGCCCGCTGACGGCTTCGATAAGACATCGTCCCCCGCGGCGGATGGCGACTGATACGCGATCGCACTCAATGAGTCGCCGGCCTTCATTTGCAATTGAATAGGCTGCGGCACGTGGCTCCAAACTGCTGTGAGCAACGCGAGTGAATTGTTCTAGCTGCGTCCAGATAGCCTGTCGATCGGTATACAACCGCAACTGACGGGTTTTAAGGAAGTCTTCAGCTACCTCGCACATTTGCTTAACAAATTGCAGATAGCCGCGTTGGACGGCCGGTCGGCCGCCTGATCGCTGGAAGACCTCCACGAGGCCGCGTACTTCTTGATCGCTTTTTAAAATGCCGAAAACCAACAGCAAGTCGGTAGGATTGGCGACGTCGTCCTCGGAGCTGATGTATTGAGGCTGAACCAGTGCGTCTTGCCCGCCATCGAGAATTTTTCGTAATAATTTGCCGTGACGTTGTTGATCGTCCGGCTTTTCAACTAAACCCGTTTCACCCAGATTGATGTGCGAACTCAGGGTTAATTGGCCTTCATCGTCAAACGTCCAAACAGCACCGCCAATGGCAGCTAGCGCAGCGACGACCCGATGGAGGAAACCTTCGTAGAATTCCTCTGGCGTAATTTCGGACCGAGCCATCGTCTCGATTTCTCGAACCAGCCCGCGAATTTGCTGGCGCGTTTGATCGACGGCTTCAGGTTGATAAGATTGTTCGGTGCTCATTTGACACAATCAGGCCGATAGCCGACCTACCCCTTTTTCCAGTATCGAATGCACCACACCTGTTCGCAAGGTCCGAAATACCAACATGTTCGGTAAAATCGGAAGAGACCTGCTAATTCTCACTCTTTATTGTTCCGCAACTTGCAGCTAGCGTTTGCCTTACAAGGCTTCTGCGCACAAAAAAGCGGCCCGTTCATTTATATACGATACGGGCCGCTCGTCGTTTTGGTCTGACAATTGGCTAGGACTGAATTCGCAAAGCCGAATTTCGGTGAGCGTGGCTAAAAATTACCATTTCGCCGTTAGACCGCCGCTGACACCGTGGATAATTAAATTACGTCCCCCGCTGACAAAAGTTCCAGCCGCGGTATTCACGTCAAAATCGTATTGCTGCGTCGCCAAGGCTAACCGGTTGATAAATAACACGTCATATCCAGCTTGAACGCTGAATGTTGGACCTAACGGAACAACCAACCGGGCATTTAGTTCTGAAACATAGGCGACATCGGTATCAGTACCCGTTGTATCGCGTATCAAATCTTCGTTGTCGTTGTCACGCAAAATTTGATGCTGCAAGCTGGAATTGCCAAAGATACCCCACTTTGCGGCGAAATCGAAATTCACCATGCCGAACGCTTCGTATTGCCCTAAGATACCGATTTGGGCACCATTGAGCCTGTTATCGCATACTGGAATGCTATACACACTCGTGCCGCCGTCATCGACGTCAGTAGCAGTCAGCGATGATCGTTCCAGCACTTGTACATAGCGATAGCCAAGTAACAGTTGGAAGCTGCTCCAGGGATAAACAATATTGGCTTCAAAGCTATTAAGACTGGTCTCATAATCTAGCGTCATTCGATCGGCGCCAGAAAAATCGACAGCGACAGCCGCCAAAGGAAATGGAATTTGCAAGTCGTTGTCGCCTCGAACCGTGCTACTTGCCTCCATATTGTTGCACTGCAAGTAAATAAATTGAGCAGCGATGCCGCTAGGCCCCATATAGCTAATCCAGGTGCGGAATCCTGGTTCGTAGACAAAATCCAAATCCTGAGCTGCTAATTCCGTGGATTGATCGAAATTATTAAGCACCAACGATCGGTCTGGAGAGTGTTCGCGTGTGTAATAAATTAACTCAGCACCCGCCGACCAAACCGAACCCATTTTGCCTGGGAAGCCTCGGCCATCGCCATGCAGCCATGAGAACAAACCGTGCATGAAGCCGGGGTGCCGACCACAATTTGTACAATAAGGATCGTTGCAGTCGTTGCACAAATTGCCCGATCCAATATCGCCGTAGACGGAACCGTCTTGCATTTGCTGTTGCATAGCGGGATCGCCTGCCCCTTGGGACATGACGCTAGGTGCTCCACCAGGCGCGCCCGGCTGATAGGATGCCAACTGAGCCCTAACATCCTGATATGGTTTGCCGTTATAGAACAGCAACCCACCATCGTCACTTACGCCCCGAGGCAGTTTTTGTCGCGGCGGTGCAGGAATTTTGGCATGATATTGAGCTGCGCCAGGAAAAATACCTGGCGGAGTTTCGGCAGGAGCACCACCGGGCATCATGCCAGGATAGCCGCCGCCTGGAGGCATGCCGGGCATTCCACCAGGCATCGAACCGGGTGCATATCCAGAATAATTTTGGGCAGTGGCCACGGTGGCCATTGCGGCCATCAATGTGCAAGCCAGGGCCAAAGGCAAACGTCTCATCGGTGATCTCCACCCGTGATGCGGGAAGCATTGTTTGTCGCCGAACGATTCGGCCAGACAAATTCGCCAACTCGGTAGGAGAGGCCCGTAAGTCACGCATTTTGGATTACGTGACAGACACGCTAAAGCGTGGCAAAATACGTCGGCAACTAGAGCGCGACGCTTTGGTAAGACCCCCCTTACCACCGTTTTCATCGGTATATCCGGCCAGTCAACTCAATTGGAAAATGCCATACTGA
>CAZIGP010000131.1:5401-9047 GCA_964538425.1 uncultured Pirellulales bacterium
ACTGATGGTAAAGACGTTAAAGTTTAGGCCAGGAAGCGTTAGATTAGCAAAGCTGCGCTAAGTTTGCGGCCTATTTCCTGAGAAACACGAGGTGAGTCATCCTTTGCGGCCGGATCGCTTGATTTTCTTTTGATAGGGCCGGAGACTGACAGCAGAGGCTGCAGTATTTGATCCACTTTTGATCCAGAATGTTTGGACCTATGCCCAACTCCACACTCGACGCGCCGGAAGTGCTGAACCGCGAATTCTTGGAAATTCGTGCCCGCTTATTGCAAGTGGCAGCGTTACTAGACCGTCTCGACCGTGCCTCGGGAACAGCAGTCGCCGATCCACGAATCGCTGGTATTCATCAAGCAATCGAAGTGCTAGCAAATGCTGGTCCGGGTCGCGCTGAAAAAGTGCAACTCATCTTTTCGCGACAATACGAACCGGATTGGAAAAGCGAGACGTTAAAAGGAGTAGACGCTAAGACTGGAAACTCAGAGATTAAGAAATGATCCCATCTAAAAATGAATGATTTCCTTTAAAATATGCAACTGCGAACTGCGAAGCTTGCTTACCATCAATTCCTTAATATCTAGCCCCTGATTTCAAACCGCTCATGTACTACTTCGACCCTCATATTCACATGGTCTCGCGGACTACTGACGACTATGAGACCCTCGCCAAAATGGGCTGCGTAGGCATGAGCGAGCCAGCTTTTTGGGCAGGGTTCGATCGGGGTAGCATCGACGGATTCCGTGACTATTTTCGGCAGCTCACCGAGTTTGAGCCCAAACGAGCTGCCTGGTACGGAATCGCGCATTTTACGTGGTTGTGCATCAATGCTAAGGAGGCAGAGAATGTAAAGCTGGGACGCGAAGTGATCGCCATGATTCCAGAGTTTATTAATAAGCCTGGCGTCTTGGGCATCGGTGAAATCGGCTTGAATAAAAACACGCGTAACGAATCCATCGTGTTCCTTGAACACATTCAGCTCGCCGAAAAGTTGAATGAGCAAATTCTCATCCATACGCCCCATCTGGAAGACAAATATATGGGTACGAGGATGATCTTGGACATGTTAGCCGATTTTCCAAAGCTCGACCGACGCCGAGTTTGTGTCGATCACGTGGAAGAACACACGATTCGTCATGTATTGGATCAGGGCTATTGGGCAGGCATGACCTTGTATCCAGTCAGTAAATGTACCCCTGAACGAGCCGTGGATATGGTCGAAATGTATGGTCCCGAGCGGTTGCTGGTGAATTCGGCCGGCGACTGGGGCCCCTCAAAACCCACGGCCGTGCCAGACTTTATTCTGGCGATGCGAAAACGTGGCCATCCCGAATCGCTGATTCGCCGAGTCGTTTACGAAAATCCCCTGACTTTCTTCCGCCAAAGCCGTAACTTCAACTTCAAGCCGCCGGAATTTGCTTGAGCTTGAATTTGAGGGTTTCTACCTGAAACAGCCGCCGTCTGATCTCCCCCCCACTTGTGCTTGACATCATTGCTAGGGGTAATCACACTGGTTCTGAATATTGCAATTCTAGGAGATAAGCGAATTGCAGGCCTCATGAACGGAACATGTAATTTCGCGCGCTAACCAATTGGTTTTCCCACCTTAGCGCTGCGCGAATTGGAGGCAAAGAAGCAATGAAGCTTTTGAACAAGTTGCACCCTGCGCGCTAACGTTCTCCATTTTTATCGAAGCATCACTGACGTTTGATTATTTTCTTGGGCGGAACAACCATGTTTCAGCAATTATCAGGTTCGACCAACTCTTGGTTTTCGCGTTTTCGTCGAAAGGCTAACGGGCGCAAAAATCCCACCCGCAAGCAAGGCGGATTTCGTCGTACTCTTTGCGAAAGCTTGGAATCTCGGAACCTTTTAACGACCACTCTCTACGTCGATTTTGGCGCTGGTTTTCAAAACGGTTCGTTGTTTATGACAGTTGACCAATTATTGAATACTGCTTCCGGCCCGGATCTGACATTTATTTTTCAGGATTCCGACGTTTTGCAATTCAAATCGTTGCAAAGCTTGGTTGCCAAGCAGCAAGTTGATTTTAATGGCGTCGGTGGAAAAGGTAATTCTGCCGATTATGTTGCGCTCAAAAATTCGATCCTCAACTTGATAACACGACAGTACGAGCCGTTCGATGTAATTGTTAAGGAGGGATTTGCCAGCAGTGTTCAAGATGTCGTCGCAGCATATCAACTCAATAATGGTGATCCAACGGGCGAGCACGACGCTTACGTTTTTGTAAATGACATCGTGAATGTCACCATAAACGCTTCGGTGGGTTCAACGGTTGGCATTTTCGGCATTGCCTCAGGTACCGATTTAATTGTCAATGGACAAAATGACACAGACGAAGCGGTCCTCGTCTGTGCAGATCTGTTCTTGTTGGATAATTTCGTTTCAGGAACTCCCGTCGATGTGGCTTTGGCAAACACTGCTTCCCATGAAGCCGGGCACACATTTGGCCTCCGACACACCCAGGATGGGTACGATCCTCCGTTTGGGTTGGCAAGTGGTGATTTAGATTTGATTTCCGGATCAGATATCATTCGTGAGGGGGGCGGGCCTAGCATGCCTACCAGGGGCAACATTCGCTTTTTTACACGATTCAGTGTGGAAGCGGGTGATGTTCCTGACGGTGAAGATTTTGCGGGAGAATTTTTCAACCCGTTGGTCAGACGAAACTCCTATAACAAGCTTGCCTCCGATCCCGACATCGGTCCTAATCCAAATCTTGCTTACGTTACCGGAACCGGAGCATATGACGAAATTTCTATCACTCGGATCGATGCGACGACGGCTTTTGTTTCGGTGACGCCGCACCGCGATGCTTCGTTTACTGCAGCCTCAATGATTACGTTTGCGCCTTATACCTACAACATAGATTACACCAATGGCATCTTAATCGATGCCGGCCGAAATCATGATCGAATCACAATCGACGGCACTTTGGGGGTCAATATTCGAGTTCGTGGCGGGCAAGGCAGAAATGAAATGCGAGTATTGGCCAATGGAATGACCGAGGCGATATTTACTCCAGACGCAACTCCAGAATATATCGGCGGCTTGCCGACTGCCCTGGGTGGCCACCTGTCACTTTCCGGACTTGGACTAAACACCGAGATTCAGATCGCGGAATTTTCCAGCGACAATACGGTGCTGCTTGATGGTTTCTCCTATCTTGCCTACATGTCGCCGGGAATGGGAAGCGTCGATCTAAAAATGATCGGTGGTACTATCGACGGAAGCGTCACCGGCCCGGATGGCGTTCAAGAAACTTTTATTCTTCGATTTACCAACCTTGATAATTTCTTACTCGATACAACGAATGTATCTCCTGACGAGAATGTCGACTCACACGACACTTTAGCCATTAGCGGCACATTTTTCGGTCTTGGGTTACAAAATTTTGACTTTCGCAGTGGTCGAGGCAACGACAAATTGATCATTGGCACGGACAATTTTGCCTTACCAGTGCCTGGTGGTTTCTTTACGTTCGATGGTGGAGAAGGTGTTGATACTATTGCAACCGCTTCGAACGGTAATTTTATTTTGAATGATTCGACCCTTGTTAGCACTGCCGGTGGAGTTGCGGAGCTAATCAACATCGACGGTGAGAAAGCTGATTTGGTCGGTGGTGATG
>CAZIGP010000132.1:0-9047 GCA_964538425.1 uncultured Pirellulales bacterium
GGAAGTTCGATTCGAAGTGCTGGATGAATTTATCAAGCATGCGCTGCCTTATTACCGGCAGCGCAAATTGCTTGACGAACGCCCTGTGCATTTCGATTTAGAACATCGCAAAGCTACTCAAACACCACTGCGATTTCCTGGCAAAATTTTGGCCGACGAAAAGACAGGCCGGCTATTCATTGCCGATAGTAACCATAATCGCATTGTTGTTACGTCGCTCGACGGCAAGCTGCAACACCTCATTGGTAGCGGCGACATTGGCAGTGCCGACGGCGACTTCAAAACCGCGCAGTTTAACCATCCCCAAGGCATGGCTCTCCACGGCGAGACGCTTTACGTTGCCGATACAGAGAATCATCTGCTGCGAAAGATCGACCTCAAGTCACAGCAAGTGGCAACGATTTCTGGCACGGGTGCGCAAGCCCAAGAAAGCTGGGGCGGTATCTCTTTCGAGAACCTGCAACTGAAACTACCCGAGCGTTTCGTCAACACGCCGAAAAAAACCGCCCTCAACAGTCCTTGGGCACTTTGGATTCACGGCCAGGATCTCTACATCGCGATGGCCGGGCCGCATCAAATTTGGAAAATGCTGCTCGACGAATCGGAAATCGGTCCCTATGCGGGCAATGGGCGCGAAGATATCGTCGATGGCCCACTGCTCCCGGCACAACCGTACGAGACAGGTTATTCTTCATTTGCCCAACCCAGTGGTTTGACATCCGACGGCGCGTGGTTGTACGTGGCCGATAGCGAAGGTAGTTCAATCCGTGCTGTTCCCTTCGATCCTAAAGGTAAAGTTCGAACGGTCGTCGGCACGTCCCATCTCGACGGCGCGAGGCTGTTTACGTTCGGCGATGCCGACGGCCCAGACAAAACCGCCCAACTGCAACACTGCCTTGATGTGGTTTACCACTCTGACAAGCTCTACGTGGCCGACACTTACAATCACAAAATCAAAGTTATCGACCTTAACACCAAAACATGTAAAACGATCGCCGGCACAGGAAAATCTGGCTTAACCAATGCAGATGCTGGAACGCAAGCCACCTTCTTCGAACCAACAGGCCTTACTTTTGCCAATGATAAACTGTATGTGGCCGACACGAACAATCACGTAATTCGCACAATCGATCTGGCCCACAATAATGCGGTGACGACTTTGCAAATTGCCGGCCTTGACGTTCCTGAGCCCCAAACAACAAAGCCCAGCACTGCAAATAAACCAAACTTCGATGATGCCAAGCAAATCAAGATCGAGCAGGTCGAACTCAAACCCGATGCTGCTGGAAAAATCTACTTGAAAATAAAGTTAAAGTTACCCAGCGGCTACAAGATCAATTCACTCGCTCCAATGCGATACTTCATCGACGCGGAAAATAATACAGGTCCTATCGATCGCAGCACCGTTGACAAACTGATTACGATAGAAAAACCTGCCACTGAATTCGACATACCGCTCTCGGTAAAGTTGACTTCACCCGATGCAAAAGCAACCGACATGGTGAAGCTCTCCTTCCGCTATTACTATTGCCAGGAAGGAGCCGAAGGGCTCTGCAAAATCGGAAGCGTTACTTTTCGAGTGCCGATACAGTTCTCCCCAACATCTGAAACCTCGACGGTCAATTTACCTCTTACCGTGGATTAATTTAACGAAAGTTGCATTAGGCACATTCCGTGGCCTGCCTACGACGGCCGTAAAACCATTGAATGCCTAATAGGCCAGTGGCCGCGAGCAACCAAGCAGCGGGTTCCGGCACCTGATGAATCACGCCGACGGCATCGAGATCGAAACCGCTCGAAGCAAATGCTGTAGGCCACGGGTCGTTGACCATGTTGCTTTGCGAATCGAAGGTGGCATAAAGTGGATTAATCGAACCGACGACATCGATCAAGCGAACAAATTGCACATTATTCAAGTTCAATAACGGCGAAACCCCATCCAATTCTGCGAGATCGAATGGCGTGCCAAAATTGGTGACATATTTTCCGGCAAGGTTGTTCAAGTTCGTCGGGTCAATCAACCCGCCATTATTGAGCTGAGTCGTCGTTTGAGTAAGCGACGTCGAATTGAAACGGAAAAAGTCTGTGCCATTGCTGCTCACTTCGACAAATGCCAACTCTAGAAAATACAGGCTACCTGCTTGGAAACCATTCTCAAACACCGCGAAATCATCACCCGCCCCGTTCGTGATGGGCTGCGCAAAGCCTAAGGTGATCGAGCCGCCGTCGCCAAGGCTGAGCAAACCAGCATTGTTGCCTAGCACATCAGCATTCGTTCCCAAAGTGGCAAGCGGAGAAGCAGAATTTGAAATATCTTGCTTCCCACGAGTTAGTTGTTGCACAGTCGTCGCCCAAGCAACGATTTGCGGAGAAGTTTTAGCGATCGCGTCAGTTCCAGCTTGGCCCGCAGCAGGAGCAAATGGCCCCGCAACAGCCGAACAAGTAAACAATGTAACCAAAACGAGAATAAACGAGACGAGTTGTGCGCGCAGCATCAGCGGGTCCTCCAAATTGGGATTTAAAAAAGAGATTCTTCGGCCAACGCGACTGATAAGTGCAGAACCGTAAGCGGTCAGCAGGCAGCAAACTTTTTGCGGCTTTTTGCGGTCATCCAAAAACTACAGGCAGCCACGGCTGCGAGCAGAACCGTTGCAGGTTCTGGCACTTGCAGCACCAGGTTATCCATGGCAAAGTAAGCCGGAGTGTTGAGACCAAATGAACCGAAATCGCTTGAGAAAAGCTCAAACGAAAGCTTGGTTGCCGCGCCCAATGACGTTAGGTCGAGATTGACCCACTCATCAATAACATAATCTTGCGCATCACTATCGAAGCGATAATCGGCAAGATAAAAGTCGACGATGCCCGTTTGCTGATCGTTATCGTCTAAACCGGTAATTTGCAGGCGAAACCAGTCGGGCTGATCAGTTTCGGCGATATCCTCTGTCGAACGGTCGTCGCCAAAACCATACTTTTTAGAAAAATTGTTCGGATCTCCATCCAACATGATGAATGCAGCATACGTGGTATTTGTCACCATCATTGATTTTGGCTGATACCCATCGGGCAAGGTGATGATGGATGCGGGAAGAACAAACCCATCGGTGAAACCCACGCCGTACCCCGTCGACCCATTAGCACCGCCGCCGGTAAATGCCGAATATTGATTTCCAAAGCCAGGAGTAGTTGCATCGGTTTTAGTAGAATAGGCCCAGCCCTCCCAGTATGGACCGAAAGTTTCGTCGTAGTAATTGTTGAACGTTGCGCCTTGATGAGTAAATTCGCCAGGCACACTCAGGTGCTTTCCATTTTCATATTCAAAGCCACTAGCCAATGGCAGCCCTTCGAAGTCGAGAGTGATATCAACGGCCCAGGCACTACTGCAAGACATCACAATCAGCCCTGCACAACAAAGACGAAGCAACATCGGTATAACTCCTTCGTTAAAAAATTGGCAATCAAATTTCTTTTTACCCAAACTTTGTCACTCAAAAATCCGTGACCACTTCTCCTCCAGCGCGCGAACATAGCGCGGCCAAAGTTTTGTCATCCAGTGTTTCTCTTAAAAAATGGGCCGAACCGTCTGCCAGCAATACAATGGCTCCGCTGGAATGATAGCTACTGATCTCCTGTCCGTAATCGTAAAATACGAACTGCGGCACAAAGGTGGCCGGAGTGTTAATCGGTTTCGATTGATCGAACAAATTGCGAACGCCAATCCATAAAGCGTTGATGCCTTCTGGCGCTTCGGCAAGAAGAATCGTGTGTGATGTTCCATCGGTGATTTCGCTGATCGAAATGTTGCTATCCAAGATCATGGCGCCACGTTCGGGATCATTTGTGGCGCCGGCGGCTCGCAAACCACGCTCACCGTTGACTGAGCCGTAGTTGGTGCGGGCATATTGATGTGTTGAACTACTGGGAAGATCGCCCGATTTTTTTAAAAGTTGATCGTTCGGCGCCGTGGGACATAAAAAAATGGTCAGCACCGTTCGCCCTGCAGTGAGATTTGCAGGATCGGTGTACGGCACATCTCGTTTCAACTGTTCGTAAAGTGGCTGTTCTTCGACAAACGGCAACAAACAAGAAGTCCAACTCAAATTCGCGCTATCTGCTGGCCAACCTCCGCGCGGAAATTCACCATGAGCATTGTGATAACCATGCATCGCAACGCCCATTTGCCTTAGATTGTTTTCGCACTTCACGCGGCGAGAAGCCTCGCGGGCCGCTTGTACCGCAGGCAGCAGCAGCGCAATCAGCAAGCCGATGATGGCAATCACCACCAGCAACTCAACCAGCGTAAATCCTGGCAAGTGGGCGCGCTGCGAAGCGCCTTTTTTGTGGATACACATGACGTTGCGCAGTGCTGAACCGCAAGCGGTTAAGGCACCTTGAAGGAAACAAGCGAACTCAGTTGACCGACGCCGACCCTCGCGGCGCGACGGAAAAAATTGCGTTGGTAGGTCTTCTGACTTCCGAGCTGCACTTTGCCAGCCTTCTCGCCGGTCATTCCACAAATCGGAATAAACGACAATGGCAATCAGATGGGCAAGTGTGTGACCGCTCGGTTACAGCGGCGGGGCCGTCCCGGGTTTGCACCGGAGTTCCCTGTTTGTTGGCCGAAAAGATAATCCGGCCAACCACCAACACACGTAACGAAATGCAATCTAGGAAGTTAAATTTCGATTGTCAACTAGGCATGAATTTCGAGAGTTTCTCATGTTTTGTTGCGGGGCACCGTATGTAAAAACACTCCGTGTGTCGAAATCAGGCGGTAAGCGTTACTGCAAATTTCTCGTCAATACCAAGATTTTCCGTCATTCGGAATGAATAAAATCAACAGAATCAACGGCCAAAAAGTATTTCCGCAAGCAGCTTCATGGGTTAAAATAAAAGTTCACCGGGCAAGCAACTGCTCCGTTAAACCCAGCCCGCACTAAAACGGAAGGCCCCCGGTTCGAAGCGGCGGAGTAGTGCCCGTCCGGTATTTCTTTATTTCGTCGTGTGGGAGCTTTCGATGCGAATGGGTTGGCGACGAATTGTCTTAGCGACAATAGTGGTAGTGCTTTCGTGCAAAGTGCAAGCTTTCGCGGCTGAGGCGGCTTTACCACCGGTCGATTTCAATCGGCAAATCCGGCCGATCCTTTCCGACAATTGCTTTCACTGCCACGGGCCGGATGAAAAAACTCGCGAAGCGGATCTGCGGCTCGATAACAAAGAAGGAGCATTTGCCAAACGTGAAGGTGACGCAATCATCGTTCCCGGTGACAGTGCAGCCAGTGCTTTATTCAAACGCATCACCACCGAAGATGACAGCGAGCGAATGCCTCCTCCACAATCGGAGAAAAAGCTGACAGCCGAACAGATTGAACTTCTCAAGCGTTGGCTCAACGAAGGAGCGCAGTGGCAAGAGCATTGGGCATTTGTATCGCCTGTGCGACCAGAGGTACCTAAGGCTCAAGAGGTAGAAGCCGCAAATCAAGATTCAAATAATGAAGATGCAGGGTTCAGGATTCAGAATGACGTTGATGCATTTATTGTAGATCGATTGCGGCAAGAAAAGCTCACCATGTCTCCTGAAGCAGATCGAATCACTCTCTTGCGACGCGTAACGTTCGATCTAACAGGTTTACCCCCAACTCTGGCCGAGGTTGACGCATTTTTAAATGACGATTCGCCACAAGCTTACGAGAAACTGGTTGACCGGCTTTTAGCCTCGCCGCGCTATGGAGAACACATGGCACGGCAATGGCTGGATTTAGCTCGCTACGGCGATACGCATGGCTTGCACCTGGATAACGAGCGTTACATTTGGCCCTATCGAGATTGGGTAATCAAATCGTTCAATAATAATTTGCCTTACGATGAATTTGTCATCAGTCAATTGGGCGGCGACTTGTTGCCCAACCCCACGCTCGATCAGCGCGTAGCTACCGGATTCAATCGCTGCAATGTAACCACTAACGAAGGAGGTTCGATTGACGAAGAAGTATACGTGCGCTACAACGTCGATCGCGTCGATACCACGGGTACCGTGTTCATGGGGCTAACGCTCGGCTGCGCGGTATGTCACGACCATAAGTATGATCCAATTACCCAGCGAGAATTTTACGGCCTCTTTGCTTTCTTCAACAGCACTCCAGAAAAAGCAATGGATGGCAACTCTCTCGATCCCCCTCCAATAATAAAGTTGCTACCTGACGAGCAACAAAGACGGCTAGACGAATTAAATGCCAAGCTCGCTTGTTTGAAACAAATGCAAGCCGATCGAGCCAAGAGCGATGAAGTCAAGGGGGCGTTTGCCCAATGGCTTGCCAGTTCGGCGAACCCTGAATTACACAACGAAGAACCGGCCGGACTTTACGCTCACTGGACCTTCGACAATCTCAATGGAGATGAAATCAAGAGTCAGTGCGGAGATCAGCCGCCGGGCAAATTGGTTGAGAATCCTGAAAAAGTGCCCGGCAAGTTCGGCGATGCATTAAAATTCTCTGCAAACTCTTACGTCGATTTGGGCAAAAATTGTGCAGATTTTGATCGAGGTGTGGCATTTTCGTTTGGCGCTTGGGCCAACTTCCCCAAAGATGCCAACGGTGCCGTGATCGCAAAATTCGATGAGCGAACCGATCACCGCGGATACGATTTACAAATCGACAAGCAGGCGGCAACGGTTACGCTTGGCACCACCAGCAAAGAGCTCATCAAGGTGCGCACGAAAGAGCTGCTGAAGCCGGGCGAATGGCAGCATTTATTTGTTACCTATGACGGATCGGGTAAAGCGGCGGGTTTAAAAGTTTATCTGAACGGTGTAGCGGCGCCACTGCAGGTTTCGGAGGATAGCTTGGGAAATTCTATCCGTAACGATGTCTCATTGCGAATCGGACGGCGCAATCAGCGTTCTGCTCTGGTCGGAGGAATAGTTGACGACGTACGTATTTATCAGCGAGTCTTGGCTCCTGAAGAAGTAGCCGCGATATGCGGCATTGATGCCATCGGCAAAATTCTTAGCATTGCAGCGGATCAACGCACCGCTGAACAAAACGAAGTTTTGTTACAGTATTACTTGAAGCAATTTGATGAGCCTTATCGTGCATTGAACGAAACGATTGTACCAATTGAACAGGAACAACAAGAGATCGAACGTCTCCCCGTGCCGCGATCCATGGTAATGTACGAATTACCCACCCCGCGTGATGCCTTTGTGCTGGAGCGCGGCGAATACGACAAACGAGGCGCAAAGGTCGAACGCTTGGTGCCAGCCGTGTTGCCACCTTTGCCTCCCGACGCGCCTGTTAATCGACTCGGCTTGGCGAAGTGGCTGGTTCATCCAGATCACCCACTCACAGCACGCGTGCAAGTCAATCGCTTCTGGCAGCAGTTGTTCGGCGCAGGTTTGGTAAACACCAGTGAGAATTTTGGTTCTCAGGGCCAACCGCCTACTCATCCAGAACTGTTCGACTGGCTGGCAGTTGATTTCCGCGAAAGCGGTTGGGATGTAAAGCGAATAATGAAGATGCTAGTGATGTCAGCGACGTACCGGCAAACATCGCGAGTCACGCCTGAACTATTGGCTCGTGACCCGCAAAATGTTCTGCTTGCCCGTGGACCACGATTCCGGCTGGATGCTGAAGCCGTGCGCGATCAGGCGCTGTTTGTCAGCGGCCTGATGGTGGAAAAAGTTGGTGGCAAAAGCGTAAAACCCTATCAACCCCCGGGGCTTTGGGAAGCCGTAGGTTACACCTCCAGTAATACAGGCCGATTCGTACAAGACAAGGGAGATGCGTTATATCGTCGCAGTATGTATACGTTTTGGAAGCGCACTTCGCCGCCGCCAACTTTGACGTTACTGGATGCCCCGTCGCGGGAAAGTTGCACGCCACGGCGATCTCGCACTAATACGCCCACACAGGCTTTGGCCTTAATGAACGATGTACAATTCGTCGAAGCTGCCAGGCATTTCGCCGCCCTCGTGATGAAACAAGGCGGCGCGCAGCCCGAACAGCGTGCAGCCTATATGTTCCGCTTGGCAACAAGTCGTGAGCCGAAAGAGAAGGAGTTAGCGCTAATCATGAAAAGTTACGAAAAGCATCTTGCTGATTTCCGAGCCGATGCTGAAGCAGCAAAAAAATTCCTTTCCCTTGGCGATTCACCACGCGATGAATCGCTGGACATCACCGAACACGCTGCCTGGACGATGGTCGGAAACCTAATTTTAAATCTGGACGAAGTATTAACAAAAGGATAAGTCAGTGCATCGAATAACCGCAGATGAAGCGGAGAGGTGCATGACGATAACTTGGTGAGGTAAGATTATGACTCCTCTCGAACGATTTCGACTGGCGATGACGCGTCGCGCGTTTCTAGGGCGTTCGGCGGCGGGCATGGGAAGCTTCACACTGGCCGGCATGTTAGCCGGGCATTCGCATCTGGCTTCCGCAGACATCACAGCAGCGGCAGGCGGAGCGGACAAATTTGGCGGCCTCCCCGAACTGCCGCATTTTGCGCCCAAAGCGAAGCGGATGATCTATCTGATCATGAATGGCGCGCCGTCGCAGATCGATTTGTTTGACCCCAAGCCCAAGATGAACGAGATGTTCGATGCCGACTTGCCCGAGTCGGTTCGAAACGGCCAGCGTTTAACAACGATGACGTCCGGTCAAAAGCGGTTTCCGATCGCGCCTTCAATCTTTAAATTTGCTCGGCATGGACAAAGTGGCGCTTGGGTAAGCGAACTATTGCCACAAACGGCAACAGTGGTCGATGATTTGACGTTCATCAAATCGATGCACACCGAAGCGATCAATCATGATCCTGGTGTCACGCTAATGCAGACCGGGCACCAGCAGGCCGGCAGGCCCGCTATGGGCGCTTGGATTTCCTACGGCCTCGGCAGCGAGAACGAACAATTGCCGGCATTCGTGGTCCTGGCGTCCGGATTTGGAAACGATCAGCCGCTTCTGTCCCGTTACTGGGGCAGCGGCTTCCTGCCCACGGGCCATCAGGGCGTGGAGTTCAGGTCGGGCGGAGAACCCGTCCTGTTTGTGAACAAC